>NZ_JAFREI010000040.1:0-6402 GCF_017377595.1 Faecalibacterium sp. Marseille-Q0746
CACCCTGCTGAAAACCGCCTTTTCCTATGCGGTGGAATGGGACTTGATCCACAAGATTCCCCTGCCCCGTGATGCCCCCAAGGTCAATATCGAGGAACGCACCATCTGGGACGAGAAAACCATGCTGACAGCCTTGCAGACCATCGAAAACCCCGCCCTGCATCTGGCGGTGCACATGAGCATGATCCTTTCGCTCCGTGAGGGCGAAATTCTCGGCTTGCAGCCGAGTGATCTGAATTTCGATGCCGCCGATGGGCGTGGCACCATCTCAGTCAGCAAGACCATGCAGCGAGCCAACAAGGACGCTTTGGAAAAGCTCGACCTCAATCAGGTCTACCACACCTTCCCGGACAGGCGTGAGGGCAGCAAGTCCTCTCTCATCCTGAAAAAGCCTAAGACCAAGAAGTCCAACCGTGTCCTGTATATGACCAAACCTCTGAAAGAGGAACTTCAAGCATGGCTTGAAAAGCTCAAACAGGACGAGCAGAACGCTCCGGAGAAGTACAGCAACTGCGGTCAGCTGTTTCGTCTCCCGGACGGCCTGCCCATCGCGCCGGAGTTGCTGACAAAATGGTACCGCCTGTGGAGAGCCGAGCATCCAGAGTTTGAACAGATCGTGTTCCACGGTCTGCGGCACTCCAGTGCCACCTACCAGCTTTTGCAGTCTGACGGTGACTTCAAGTCGGTGCAGGGCAATACAGGTCACGCCACCGCATCTGTCCTGATGGACACCTACGCCCACACGCAGGACAAGCCCCGGCTGGAACTGACCGAGAAGATCGAAGCGAACTTCTATTCCCAAGACCTGCCCCCGGCAGCACCCCAGCCCCGGCAAAATGAAAAGCCGGCGGCAACAAAAATCTCCGGCAAGGAGATCCTTGAAGCCATCCGGCTGATGGACGCAGACGAACGCAGAGAATTGACGAGAGCCTTGTTCGCCTAAAATTTCTTCTTTTTATGCAAAGGAAAGCAGGCTGTGCAAACCTTGCGCAGAAAAGCCCCTGATTCGGGCAAATGTGCAAACGGTGTGCAGAAAGTGTGCAGCCGCTTTCCTACATAAAGAAAGAACGTCAAATCTTACGATTTGACGTTCAATATCTGGTGCACCTCCAGGGACTCGAACCCTGGGCCCACTGATTAAGAGAGCAAGCCGCCGGTTCGTCTCAATTTATGGAAGTTTCGAGTCATCGTTATTTTTAATCAAAGCAATGTGATTTTTTACCCGGTAATTTCTGCACCCTTTGTCCGATTTTGCAACGATTTGCACCCTTTGCACGTTTTGAAACCGTGCAAAAACCGTGCAGAAACCGTGCACTTACTCCCAGACAAACTAAAATCCACTTCATCCGACAACGACTTGACGGCATTGGTTTGGGTGGCCATTCTCTTATTTTTAGTACTTGCTGCATCACAAGCCGATTGGAAAGCATCTGACCTCATTCTCAGTATAACCCGTCGTTTTGTGTTAGAAAAAAGCAACACAGCACGATATGGTCTGTATGGCCTTGTAGTGGTATCCTTTTGCCAACAAGAAAACAACATAAAACGAAAGGAAAAACAAATGATGAAACGTATCTTTACCCTGATTGCCTCTATTGTTCTGGCCACCAGTCTACTGGCTGTCCCCTGCTTTGCCGCTGAGCCTGAAGACTTGCCAGCACCGCAGCCTGGTGTGACCGAAACGGAACAACCTGACGGTTCTGATCAGCCTGAGAATCCGGACAGACCTTCTATCCAGCCATGTGATGCTATGCCGGGCGTTGGAGACATGGGTTAACTCATAAAATCGATGTTCAAGTATTCTTTCGCTTCTTTTTTGACAACCTCTAACCCGATTTGATATCCAATGACTTTGCAGAGATAATACGATTGGTAGTACAATTCTTTGCTGATTTCGTCATCGCCCATAAAATGTCGGCATTCCGCTTCAATTTCCAGACATCGGGGCAATACTTGGTAATGTCCATATTGAATACAGGCTTCTCGTCCTTCTTTAGCGAGTGCAGCTCCTTCCTCATAGCGACCGCACAAATCCAGTACCCGAGCATAATTATAAAGGACCAAAGGCAACACCCCTATAGATGTTATGGTTTCCTTAAAATGCTTACGCACATACTTAAGCAGCTGATAGTAGATTTCAGCTGCTTTTTTATTTTGGCCAGCATCAGAGTAAGCAAGCCCAATCTGATTGATAATTGTGATTTCATCTCTTGTATAAAGGAAACTTTCTATACTCTCCAGGTCAAAGCGGGGCACAGTCAGCTGAATTGCCTGCATTAGCAGATCGATTTCCAGCGGCGTGTAGCGTCCATCTAAGCGTCCCAGAAGTACCCTTGAACGCAGGGCAAATTGCTGCGCAATTTGATCATCCGGATCTGCCAGCTTTTCAAATTGTGCGAGCTTCTCAAAGCCCTCCGGCACCTTTTCGGTCACATTGCAGGCAACAATTTCTTTCTGAAGAGCTTCCATCTCCAGTTCATTTTTACTCAGCAGAGCAAAATAGCGGTCATCCGGCAGGCCCAGACGCTGCAAAAGGGCATTGATCCGGTTGCGGCTGGGGGTCTGTTTCCCATTTTCCAGTCGGGAAAGAGTCATAGGCTCACAGATTCCATAGCAGAGCTGCTCCTGGGTCAAACCCAGATCCAGCCGCCGCTGCTTGACGTACTCGCCAAGAAAGACATTCTTCATCCCTAAACCCTCCTATAGAAGTAATATCTCTATTATTATAAAGGATGGCACAGCGGATTTCCAGTGAACGGTTCAACTTTTACTGAAAACTTATCGTTTTGTGTTATTTTCAAGTAACTCGGCACGATATGTTGCCGGTCGGCAGGATGTGCTACAATACAGTCACAGCAAGGGATACGAACAAACGAAAGCTCCCAAGCTGAATAAAACCAAAAAGAAAGGAGAAACAAATCATGGAAGTCCTCGCTGAGAAGAAGCCCATTGAAGAACAGGTTGATTGCAATATCGACATTAATATCTTCTGCTAACAGGGTTAATTACCACTTTAATAAGGGGTTCGGATTGTTCCGGGCCCCTTATTTCGAACAATTATCCTGTAATCAGGATTTTTATATAGATAAAGAGGAGCTAATATGTATACAGTACCCAGCTATGTGACCTATCGCACGGAAGAAGATGCTATTTATATTACATCAGAATTGTATCGCAATACCGTCCGGCTGACCGATCATGGCCTGCAGAAGGAGTTCATCAATCTCACCCGTTGCGGCGTCTGTGCGGAACTGAATACGCCGTTGACACGCTATCTGCATGAGCAAGAGCTTCTGGTAACCGAGGAAGAACTGGACCATGCGCTGCACCAGGTGAGATCTTTGCTGGATAATATCTTCATGGTAACATTGATGCCGACGGAAGGCTGCAATTTCCGCTGCCCATATTGCTATGAAGATCACCATGCGGTCAGTATGACTCGTGACACACTGGACCGAATTGAGGAGTATATAACTGCACAAGCGCCGCGCTATAAACAGGTCATACTTGCATGGTTTGGAGGTGAACCTACTCTTTGCAAAGACACTGTGCTGGAAGTGTCCAACATTGTGCAAAATCTGCAGAAACAGTATGGCTTTCACTATGCTGCCAATATGACCACCAATGGTTATCTGCTGAATGACAAGCTATTTCGGCAGTTCTATCAGGCAGGGATCACCAGCTATCAAATTACAATTGATGGTTGGAATCACGACAAGACTCGGCCCCATGTATCCGGCAAAGGAACCCTGCAGACCATCATTAACAATCTGGCCTCTCTTTCCAAGTTGCCGCCGGCAGAGTATTCCTTTCATATCACGCTGCGCCACAATATTCTGGCCGACGATGAGGACTACAGTTGGTATGATTATCTGTACCGTCTGTTTGGGCATGACAAACGCTTCGCCGTACTTGTTCGTGCTGTTGGTGACTGGGGTGGTGAAGGCGTCCACAGTCTATCCATCCTTCATCAGGATACAAAAGATGTGTTGGTAGCAAAACATGTTGCATATCTGGATAAGATCGGGATGTCGTGTCATAACCACAGAAACGGAGCCCTTGCACAGGTGTGCTACGCTTCCTATCCACATAGCATGGTATTCCGGGCCAATGGAAAAATTGGCAAATGCACTGTGGCGCTTGACCACCCGCAAAACCAGTTAGGTTGGGTTGATCCCGAAAAAGGTATTGTGATCGACCCGGAGGTTAACTGCCGGTGGAGCTTTTCTGATCTGAAGCCCGAGTGTCGTAGCTGCCGGAATGTTTTGCGCTGCATGAATATGCAGTGCAAAAAGTCTGAAATTATTGATGGAAAGACAGTTTGCCTCTATAGAAAATCAGAATGTGTGTAATCAGTTAACTAACGCAAAACGATATGTTTATTCCTCATCCTGTGTGCTACAATTTGAATCAGAAAGAGCAAAGCACACAATCCACTGTTCATAGAGACAGATGGAACGATCACAGAAGAGGTGGAAATCATGAAGTATTATCTCAAAAAGTGCTGGCCCACTGTTACAGCGGCCTCCATCTGTATGGTTGTTGCCTATGGTTTGCAGGTCTGCACCAGTCTGGTACAGATTCAGATCACCCAGGGACTGCTGGACGGTGATCTGCGGGCTTTCACCATTCGGATCATTCTTCTTCTGCTGACCTGGCTGGCCGTGGTCCTTTGCCTGATTGCAGAGACCTTCTTCCAGGGCCGGGCCGTGCGCCGGATGAACAACGCTCTGCGCCGGGATATGGCAGCGGGCCTGTTGCACAAGACCCATCAGGAGTATCATAAGCAGGAGAGCGGCGAGTACCTCTCCCAGTTTACCAACGACGTGAACCAGATTGAGCAGATGGCCTGGACTCCGTTTTTCACCATCATGGGTTCTGCGGCACAGGTGGTGTTCGGCATCGTTGCACTGGCATCCATTCATTGGCTGCTTCTGGTGATTTCTCTGGTCATCGCATTGGTTATGATCTTCGTTCCTCGTCTGTTCAGCAAACGGTTGGGAACCGTTGGCACAGCCTGTGCCGCCAGCCAGGCTGACAGCGTCAGTAAAATCAAGGATCTGCTGGCAGGTTACGATGTGCTTCGCTTCTTTGGCAAGGATGAACGGTTTACCAGCGGAGTCGATGCAGCCAGCGACAGCATGGAGCAGGCCAAGTACAAACTGACCATCAACAAGGACGGCATCGGCTGTGGTCTGGCCTATGTCAGCGCCGTCTGCCAAGTGGCCGTTGTCATCCTGCTGGGTGTCCTGATCCTCAATGATATGATTCCTCTGGCCACCTTTATGGGCACCGGTACCATCTGCGCCGGCGTGTATAATGGACTGAACCAGGTGTCCAAACTTGCAGTGTCCTTCTCGGCCAGCAAGCCCTATTTCGATAAGATTACCATCCATGCCGGCGAGGCGCAGCTTCCTGATTTCGGTCTGCCTACCCTGCAGGAAGGCATTACGGTCAAGGATGTTTCTTTCGGCTACGATGAAAAGAAGCCGATCCTGGTCCACATGAACGCGGAATTCAAGAAAGGCGGCAAATACGCCCTCACCGGTCCCTCCGGCTGCGGCAAGAGCACCCTGCTGAAGATTCTTCTGGGCTGGCTGCCCGGCTACCAGGGCAAGGTCCTTTATGACGAGAGAGACGTGCGGGATTACACGCCCGAGCAGCTCCAGCAGAAAATGAGCTACATCGAACAGAATGTGTTCCTGTTCAATACCACCATCCGTGAGAACATTACCCTGGGTGAGCACTTTACCGACGAGCAGATGGAAAAGGCACTGCGTGACAGCGCCCTGGCAGGCGACCTTGCCAATATGCCCAAGGGTCTGGATACGCCGGTGGGCGAGGAAGGCAACGCCCTCTCGGGCGGCCAGAAGCAGCGCGTGGCCATCGCCCGTGCTCTGATCCATAACCGCAGCATCCTGCTGGTGGATGAGGGCACCAGCGCCCTGGACCAGAAGAACGCCGACATCGTGGAGAAGAGCCTGCTGTCCAACCCTGACCTGACCCTGATCCTGATTAGCCATCACCTGAGCGACGAACGTAAAGCCCAGTTCGATCATGTGTACGAGTTGACGCCCGCATCTTCTATTGTCTGAAACCGGGAAGCAACGCAATAGCCGGAAGAATCCAAAGAAACCGTGCCGGGGTTTCGTGACACACGACTTTGTTTGCAAAGTCTAGTGTGTTACACCTTGGTTCCGGCTGATGCGGAAAAGGGACTGCGAGCAGCTCCGGCAAGCACCTATTCTGCGGCAGAAGGATGCGCGGATGGGGATGGCAGCTAATGGTTTCTGCCCACCCAGCGCAGGCTTGCAGAGGAACCAATGGTGTACGTTCTCCTTCCTGCCGCAGCAGCGTTTTTCCCTATAAGCCGCAAGGTAAATAATCAGCGTCTGTATTTGC
>NZ_JAFREI010000041.1:0-6266 GCF_017377595.1 Faecalibacterium sp. Marseille-Q0746
TGTATCTGGCGATTGCGAGAGAACCATATGCAGTAACAGTGGCTTTTCTGTTGTTACTTATAAAAGGAGGTCTACTTTATAAACGAGCTATGGCCGGTCGATAAGGAGTTGAGCCATACAAATTCAAATTTGTCGTTCTAAAAATTCAACTGAATAATCCCAGCAAAAACCGCTGCTACATGGAAGCCAACAAACCATGCAACAGCGGTTTTTCTTTACCGTTTTTTCCTCTGGCTGATAGGCGTTCCCATTTTCTTTGACTTTTTGAGAATACGAATGAGCCAGCGAAATTCTTCGTCTGACAGATTTTTGTAGTTGATACCAAGCTGCTTGCAGTAAAGGACAACCAGCTTTTCATCCCGGCTGCCCTTGAAATTTTCGACCGCTTCCAGATTTTCTTTCAGTTCATTGGCAACAGTGGTCTGGGGTGCACTCTCACTGTCCTTTTTATGGGCTTCCCGAATATCCCGGATAATGAGGTTGAGGTCATCCAGCACCATGTGGCTGAAATATTCATCATCGCTGATATGGGCGGCTTGCAGCACTTTCAAATGGGGGTCATCTTCGCCGGGGCGATACCGTTCAATGATTTCATGCCGGACGGTATCGACAAGGGCGTTGAGGTTTTGAATCTGCATGGTGGCAATTCCATCCACATAAATCTCAATGTCCGCAAGAAACTTGATAAAGTCCTTATGGGTGGCAAGTTCGCACAGCAGACGGTTGTTAATCCGACCGCTTTTCAGAAGTGCTACCATCTCATCACTCAAATGCAGCTCCCTTAATGGCGTGTTGATCTCTGCCCGGTTCTCTGTCCGGCAAAAGAGATAATCAAGGGACACCCCATAAAAATCTGCCAGCAGGATAAGGTTGCCATGATTGATTTCCTTATAGTCATCTTTTTCATAACTGCCAAGAGCCGATTTTGAAATACCCGTTTGCTCAGCCAGTTCTTCCAGTTTTAATCCTTTGTTTAATCGTAAATCTTTTAGCCGTTCCTGTATTGTAGTAGCTCCGTTCATTGAAGCAGTTCCCCCTTTCTAACGACATTTATAACCGTTGAATTGATTATACCATATCAATTCCGCAATCGTGGAAATTTCTGATTTTTACCCCGAATTCCTACTTTGTGGACATACGGCACAGGGCACAAAAATGTTCTATGATACAGGTAGTTCATCGATGGATTATTCCAATCGAATGACCAGCCTGTGTGGGATATGCTTCCCCGGCGATGTAGTGCCATGACTTTTGGCAGGGATGTGGAGGAACCCTGACCGAAACGAGCGTACCAAAGGGAGCGATACGCCGCTGTGAGATTCAGGGGAGGAACGACACCAGGGAGAACTGGCGAACTGACACCGAAATGATACCGAAACACGACAATCTGATAGGGGGATAGTCTACCCTATCGCTGATACTTCGGGAGATTTTAGGCGGTTCTATGACTGTAATTTTGCCGAAAATCGCCCCGAAACCATACACTAAAACGGGAGGAAGCGCAATATGCCGAGAATGAGCAAAAAGAGGAAGCATGAGCTTTCCTTTTACCTCAATGACCGGGGGCGTGTCACTTACAACGAATTATGCCGGAAATGCCAGCATGGGTGCAAGCAGAGCTTCCGGGCGGTTGTGATTGACTGCCCCCGTTATTTATCCAAACGAGCAAAGAAAAAGGAGGAACACACCGAATGAATTTTGAATTTATGACGATAGACACACCATTGCCGCCCTGTATGCCATTCCCCAGAGCGTTGACAGGATTTCCAGTCAGCAGCACCGCAAAGGTCATGTACTGCCGGATGTTGGACGCTATGCTCTCCAATGGGCAGGAGGACGAGAACGGAATCCTGTTTGTCTGCTTCCCTGTCACAGCCATTGCCGCAGTCCTGTCCCGCAGCCCCATGACGGTCAAGCGTTCTTTGAATGAACTGGAAACCGCCGGACTTATCATGCGGGTGCGTCAGGGAGTTGGAGAACCAAACCGAATTTATGTGCTGATACCGGGAAAGGAGGATGCTGCCCTTGCCTGATACCTCAAAGCTGGAAAAGCTCAACCGGGAGCTGGAAAAAAGCGAAAAGAAGCTGCGGAAAGCCATCAATGATGAAAAGGCGTTGCAGCACCAGTTAAAGCAGCTTACCCGAAAGGAACGGACGCACCGGCTCTGCACTCGTGGCGGTATGCTGGAAAGTTTTCTGCAAGAGCCGGAACGCCTGACAGATGATGATGTAATGCTGTTGTTGAAACTCATTTTTCACAGGAAGGACACGCAGGAACTATTGAAAACAATGCTGGAACGGGAGAAGCCGGAAACCCCTTAGTTTACTAAGGGCGCAATTATACACCACCCAGAGGTTGGTGCATTGCGTTCTCCGAAGGCTCCTCGCCGGAGGGCTGTGATTTTCCGCAGTCATGGTCTGCTCCAAATCAAACAGGGGACGCTACGCTTCCCCTGCGCTGGCTGCCGCCAGCTACCCTTTTGTGGACTTGCCATCTGGGGACACCTTGCGCTGCAAGCTGTTCCCAGCCGACAAGTTTCATAAAATATGCTATCTTTTCGATAGCCAATGAAGTATAATGAAGGTGACAACAAATCGACATTTGTAAAGGAGGATTTACAATGAAGAAAATTGGATTAGGTATTGCAATACTACTCTTTGCCATTATAATTTCTCTTTGCTCATCAGGAATGGGGCTGCTCGTTATCGGGATTGGGATTGTAGGATTGATTTTTTCAATCATAGGATTTATGGAACGCAAGTAAAATAACTTCCAGTTTATCAGCTTCACATCGGGTCAACTTGCCCCGAACTTTTACAACTAAATACCCGCCGCCCACACAGCGGCACACCGAGCAGGAAATCTGAAAAAGGTCTCCTGCTTTTTTTCTGCCAAAATGATGTGGTAAAACGCCACCCCATCCACCAATTACCGAAAGGAGGGACACGAAATGCCCTGCCCACACAACGAAATCACGATTGTTCAGCGCAGCCAGCGACAGTCTGCGGTTGCCGCCGCTGCTTACCAGAGTGGCGAAAAGCTGTTCTGTGAATACGACCAGCAAGTGAAGCACTACCCGGAAAAGCGTGGCATCGTCCACAATGAAATCCTGCTCCCGGCAAATGCCCCGCCGGAGTATGTAGACCGCAATACCCTATGGAATGCCGCCGAAGCGGTGGAAAAGCAATGGAACTCCCAGCTTGCAAGGCGGTGGGTGCTTACCATCCCAAGAGAGATACCACCCGACCAGTATGCTGTCCTTGTCCGGGAGTTTTGTGAGCAGCAGTTTGTTTCCAAAGGCATGATTGCTGATTTTGCAATCCATGACCCCCATCCGCCGGGACACAATCCCCACGCCCATGTCATGCTCACTATGAGGGCAATGGACGAACATGGAAAATGGCTTCCCAAGAGCCGCAAGGTTTATGACCTTGACGAAAACGGGGAACGGATAAAACTTCCGTCCGGCAGATGGAAAAGCCACAAGGAGGATACGGTGGATTGGAACGACCAGAAGTATTGCGAAATCTGGCGGCATGAATGGGAGGTCATCCAGAACCGCTATCTGGAAGCCAATGACCGTCCGGAGCGTGTGGACTTGCGTTCCTATGCCAGACAGGGGCTTGATATTGTCCCCACTGTCCATGAGGGGGCTGCTGTCCGGCAGATGGAAAAGCGTGGTATCCAGACGAATATCGGAAACCTGAACCGGGAAATCAGAGCCGCCAACAGTCTGATGAAGTCCATCCGGCAGCTTATCCAAAACCTCAAAGGCTGGATTACCGAGCTGGGAGAAAAACGGAAAGAGCTGCTTGCACAAAAAGCGGCGGAGGAAGCGACACTTCTTCCCAATCTGCTGATGAAGTACATGGAGATACGAAAGGAAGAACGGAAGGACTGGACGAGGGCTGGACAGAACCGGGGGACTTCACAGGACTTAAAGGCAGTCAGCGAAGCCCTGTCCTATCTCCGGCAAAAGGGGCTTTCCACTGTGGAGGACTTAGAAGCGTTTCTGGAATCTTCCGGGAAATCAGCCGCAGATTACCGCAATCAGATGAAGCCAAAGGAAGCCCGCAGCAAAGTGATTGACGGGATTCTTGCCAGCCGGACAGACTGCAAGGAATGTAAGCCTGTCTATGAGAAGTACCAGAAGATATTTTTCAAGAAAACAAAGGAGAAATTCAAACAGGAACACCCGGAGGTTGCCCGGTATGAGAAAGCCGCCGCCTACCTTGCCAAGCACCCGGACGATAAGGACAGTACCCAAAAGGGGCTGCAAGAGGAGCAGGAAAAACTTCTCAGCGAAATCGCAGAGCTGAAAGTACCGCTGACAGAGGTACAGGAGGATTTGAAGAAGCTGCGGGACATCCGCTACTGGGTACGGAAAGCCACACCCGGCACAGAGGAAAGCAAAGAGCCGCCCAAGAAGCAGCCCATCAAGGAAGTCTTGCAGGATAAGGCAGACGAGAAAAAAGCACAAAGAACCGCCCCGGCACAGGCGAAACACAGACAACAGGATATGGAACTTTAACAGACACTTGCCATTTTCAATCAGAGAATGTCAGGTGCTTTTCTTTTTTCAAGGAGGGATAGATTTGAATGTATTTGAAGCTGTGAAGCAGTCCGTCACAACAAGACAGGCTGCGGAGCATTATGGAATTCATGTAGGTCGGAAAGGGATGGCTTGCTGCCCGTTCCATAATGATAAAACCCCAAGCATGAAGCTGGATCGGCGTTACCACTGCTTCGGCTGCGGTGCGGATGGGGATGTGATTGATTTTGCCGCCGCCCTGTATGGGCTGAGAAAGAAAGAAGCCGCCGTACAGCTGGCACAGGACTTCGGGCTTTCCTATGAGGACTGGAAACCGCCGGGAAAGGAAAAAAAGCCAAAGCCCCGGCAGAAATCCCCGGAGGAACAGTTTCAGGAAGCAAAGAACCGCTGCTTCCGTATTCTTGCCGATTATCTCCATCTGCTTCGGGCATGGAGAACGGACTACGCCCCACACTCCCCGGAGGAAGCCTTTCATCCCCGGTTTATAGAAGCCTTACAGAAGCAAGACCAAGTGGAGTATCTGCTGGATGTGCTGCTGTTCGGGGAAACAGAGGAAAAAGCGGCTTTGATTACGGACTACGGAAAGGATGTGATACAGCTTGAACAGCGAATGGCAGAGCTTGCCGCCGCAGACGCAGCAAGAACTAAAAAACACCATGAACGCCATGCAGCCGCCACAGAGCGTTGAGGAAATCAAGGCGGGGCTGGAAACTACCGAGAAAGGCGGTGTCCGTCAGAGCATACGGAACTGCCTGACCGTATTCCAGCGTGACCCTCTGCTTTCCGGGGCTATCGCATACAACATCCTGACCGACCGCAAGGACATCATAAAGCCCATCGGCTTCCACAGAGAAAGCACCGCCCTGAACGATACGGACATGAAGTATCTGCTTCTTTATCTGGAAGAAACCTATGGGCTTACCAATGAGAAAAAGATTGATAACGCCATTGGAATTGTGGCGAATGAAAACAAGTACCACCCCATCCGGGACTATCTCAATACCCTTGTGTGGGACGGGACAGAACGAATCCGTTTCTGCCTGCGGCACTTTCTGGGGGCTGACGCAGATGATTACACCTATGAAGCATTGAAGCTGTTCCTGTTGGGTGCAATCTCACGAGCCTTTCAGCCAGGGTGCAAATTTGAAATCATGCTCTGTCTGGTAGGCGGTCAGGGGGCTGGCAAGTCCACCTTCTTCCGTCTGCTGGCAGTCCGGGACGAGTGGTTCTCCGATGATTTGCGGAAGCTGGACGATGACAATGTGTACCGCAAGCTGCAAGGTCACTGGATTATCGAAATGTCGGAAATGATGGCAACCGCAAACGCCAAGAGCATCGAAGAAATCAAGTCATTTTTAAGCCGGCAGAAGGAGGTCTACAAGATACCCTATGAAACCCACCCGGCAGACCGCCCCCGCCAGTGCGTGTTTGGCGGCACTTCCAATGCTCTTGACTTCCTGCCCCTTGACCGTTCCGGCAATCGCCGCTTTATCCCCGTCATGGTGTACCCGGAACAAGCCGAGGTTCACATTTTGGAGGATGAAGCTGCTTCCAGAGCCTATATCGAGCAAATGTGGGCAGAAGCTATGGAGATTTACCGAAGCGGCAGGTTCAAGCTGGCTTTCAGCCCCGCCATGCAGCGGTATCTCAAAGAACACCAGCGGGATTTTATGCCGGAGGACACCAAAGCCGGGATGATACAGGCGTATCTTG
>NZ_JAFREI010000042.1:0-4555 GCF_017377595.1 Faecalibacterium sp. Marseille-Q0746
AGTCATATTGGTCGGTGACGATGACGGTGAGGTTCCACCTGTTCCCATTCCGAACACAGAAGTTAAGCTCACTCGTGCCCAAGATAGTTCGCTGGAAACGGCGCGTGAAAATAGGTAGTCGCCGACTCAAATGTCGGGATGTTTGAAACCGCATCTCGACAATATGCACCTCTAGCTCAGTTGGTAGAGCAACTGACTCTTAATCAGTGGGCCTAGGGTTCGAGTCCCTGGAGGTGCACTTACAAAAGAGCGTTGAATCGTAAGATTTAACGCTCTTTTTCGTTATGTAACCCCGAAAAATCGGGGTCTGCACGGTCAATGCACGGTTTTTGCACGGTCGGCTTTTTCGTGGGAATCCTCTGCATAGGCTGGAATTGCTTTGAAATGCGTGGTAAATTTTGCATCAGGTCAGCAGTGCCAGACGGAGCTGCGCCTTTACCTCTGGGTCGGCGTTCTTCAGAAGTTCCAGCAGAGCAGTCATAGAGATGGTTGGTTCGCCTGCGGCGGGTACAGCCTGTGGGCTGGGGGTGTCGGGCTTGGCATAGAAGCCGCTTTCAAACTTCTTGCCCAGCTCCACACGGGAGGACTGCTGGATATGGGCGTAGGTGTTCACCAGCATATCTGCCGTTGCGTGTCCAGTAGTTCCCTGCACCGCCTTCACATCGCCGCCGGAGATCATCAGCTGATAGGTCGCACTGGAATGACGCAGACCGTGGAATACGATACGTGGGAACTCCGGGTGTGCGTCCTGCCATTTCAGGAACTTCTTGCGGATGAGCACAGGCTCCACCGCCAGGCCGTTGGGCAGACGGAACAGCATTCCGCTGTCGTGGTAGCGTGTCGGGTCCTTCCTCTCGTCTGCTGCCAGTTGATTCAGCCACTTCTTCAATTCCTCTTTCAGTGCGGAGGTCATGAAGATGGTGCGGCAGGAAGATGCCGTTTTGGTACTTTTCAGGATGAGGGAAGTGGTGCTGCGTTCCAGCTTGTCCGGGAATACCTTGATGATGCAGCCATCGTCTACTTGTTTCAGGGCTTCTTTTCGCACCCGCTGCATGGACTTGTTGATACGGAACGTTCCGATGCCATCCGCAGCATCAAAGTCGATATCCTCTGGGGTCAGACCCACGATCTCGCCCTCTCGCAGTGCGCCCACCAGTGTGAGGTGGACTGCCAGATGCAGGATAGGGTCATCCATGCTGTCCAGAGCCGCCCGCATTTCCTCTACCGTCCAGATGGAGCGCTCCTGCGTGGACTTCTTGGGGCTGTCCACGGGAACAGGACTCTTAATCAGGATTCCCCACTCCACGGCATACTGGAACGCTGTTCCCAGCAGCCGGTGCACCTCATGGATAGTCGTGCCGGAAAGAAACCGCTGTTTCTGCTTTTCGGTCAGTTCTTGCTTCTTTCCCTCGATATACGAACCGCAGGGCGTTTTGCTCAGGGTCGTATAGAGGTTTTCCATGTGGTAGGGCTTGAGTTTCTGCATCTCCATGCTGCCGATATAGGGGATAATAAGGTTCTGAATGGTGGAAAGGTTGGATTCGTAGGTTTTGGGTGCCCACTTGTGTTTGCTGCACTGCTTGGGCAGCCAATCCATGAGGAACTCTGCTACCGTCACAGAGGACGGAATCAGGAAAGTACCAGCCGCCAGTTCATGCTCGATTTGCTTTTTTCGGTTTGTTGCCTCCTCTTTTGTGGGAAAACTCTCCCATTTGTCGCAGCTCTTGCCGTGCTCATCTTCATAAGTGTATCGGACGCTGTAAGAGTTGCCGCGCTTCGTAATATATGCCATACTGTTTGCCTCCTTATCAAGCTGCCCGGTAGAGCCACGCATCGAAACTGTCTTTCGGTACACGGATGCTTCCGCCTACCCGCAGGACACGGAATTCGGTGGTGCTGTTGCACAGGTTGTAAGCAGAGCGCAGGCTGATGGCCAGCATTCGTGCGATCTCTTCCACCGTGTACACCAGCTTCGTGGTTGCTGGGCTGTCAGTCGGAGACTTGACGGCATTGGTTTGAGTGACCACCTCCATTGTAGTGAGATTCGAGTCCTTTTGCAAGAACTTATTCGTATAATCGGAAGATTGCACAGGGACGGTCATAGAATTACGGTCAAAATCCATAAGCATTGCTCCTTATATTGTCATATCATCTAAAAATTCAGCTTAAAGTTCTACATCCTGCCCACGCTTGCGGTTTCGCTGTGGCACATTCATGGTGCGCTCCTGCTTGGGAGCAAGAATCTTTTCCAGAAAACCGCGCACCAGTTCAGGAGCACGGTGGAGCGCATCCAGATAGGGCTTTACATCGTACCACAGGTCGTGGTACTTGTTGCTCCAATGAATGGCTTCCTTCTTGGCGGTGGAAAGTTCTTCTTTCAGGCGGCGGTTCTCTACGTCCATCATATAGCCGTGGTCAGCCTGTTTTTTCAGTTTGGAAAATTCTTCTTCGGTCAGCGAGTAGTTGCCGAGGAAGGTGCGCTTGCCGATATAATCCAGATCACGCGCATGAATGAGGGCTTCTTTCGTGAGTGTGGCCTTTTTCTGCACAGCGGCAAGTTCCTTCTCCTTTTTGGAGAGGGTCTGACTGGTTTTAGCAAGCGACTGTGCTTGTTCGTCGGCTTGTGCAGTCAGGCTGTCCAGACGCTCCTGCTCCCGCTGGACTTTGAACTGGGTGACGGTCAGGTGTTCTTCAGTGCTGCCGCGTTCACCGCGCTCTACATCCGTGTACCCGGCGTTGCGCATATAGTTGAAGAAATCGTCTTGCAGGACACTGTACGACTTCTTCAGGACTGGCTTGCCGTTCTTTTGCAGCGCAGGCTTTCCGGCATCGTCCAGCAGGGGCTTGGATGCCCACTTCTTGCTCCGGCTGACCTGCATGACGGTCTCCTTGACTTTGCCGACCAGAGCCTTGTCCTTGCAGCGTTTCGACCACAGGATCTGCTTTTCCACCACAGGCACATAGACCACATGAAGATGGTAGTGGTAGACCTCCCGGCCTAATGCTTCGGTCATGGCGCGGTTGATTTCATCGGCGTGCATGACAGCCGAGAGAATATACTGCTCACCGCCCACGATTTGAACGGCTGCTTTGTAGGCATCCTCATAGAACTGCTTGGCGAACTCATAGCCGCCGTGATTGTCAAAGTAGGCAGAGTTGACATCAAAGACAAGTTCACAGTAGTGGATAGCATCCGGCTTCAAGCCGCGCGTGGAGATGGTTCCGGCGGCTTCCAGTTGGGCGAATAGGTCGGTGTAGCTGGCAGTTGGCTTTTTGAAGTGGACGTTCCATGCAGTGCGCTGGGGGATAATGTCGGGGTTCCGATAGCTGTCCTTTTCACGCTCATTGTGCTGCTGGGTGTTGCCAACGGCCTTGTCCGAAACGGCGAGATTCCGGACACTGGTGCGGTCAACGCCATCGTTTCTTGCCAAAGGGCATCCCTCCTTTCAAGGTTCATCGAAAGGTGACGGGGAACGAAGATGCACTTCTTCGGAAGTGTAATAACCCACTATAACACTTTCATCCCTATGGGCTGCAAAGTGTAGTGGGCTCTTCGAGGACTCTCCGAGGGGGAACGCCTCCTGCGGGAGAGCTACAATCAAGTTCGCACAATGCGAACTTGATTGCTCCGTACGCATCTGAAAAAATTGCGTACGGACTTCAAATAACCTGTACGGTTCGTACGACGTACGGAAATGCGAAATATAAACGATAACACGTTTTAAAACGCTTTAATTCGCCGTACAGATGCGTACAAGTACAGACCGTACAGGTTGTACGAACTTCTTCTGTGAAAAATGCACTTTTTACGGGCAGGGGTGGACAAGCGGTTCGATGCCTACAAAACCCCGCACCCTGCGGCCACCGGGCAGATAGATGTTGTTGGTGGCTTCAAGGTTATAGCGGCGGTCATTCTGGCGCAGTTCGGCGCTGAAACGGATCGCCGATACGCTGTGGCATGCGTTGTCCTCGCACCACTGCTTATAAATGTCGTAGAACTCCTTGGAACTGATGGAGTAGTCCGCCTTGAAGCGGAAGTAGCCCTCGGATTCCATGAAGTCGATGACATTGTTGCTGCTGCGTTTGATGGTGTCCACGTTGGCGGCGGCTCGTTCGCTGACCGTGAAGCGGAAGTTGTTCTGCACCAGCCGGTGCAGCCCTTCCAGACACCAGAGCAGGATGCCCTCCAATTCGGCGCACATCTTCTCCACAAGGAAGGGATCGTCCATGCGGTCGGCAGGCTTGTCCTTAGTGGTCAGGATAAGTTGGCGGCGAAAGAAGCCGTCCGAATGGTCATACAGCGAGGTCAACGCGCCGTTGCCAAAGCAGAGGAACCGGGCGTAGATGTCCCGCTGGTAGCTTTGGACACCCTTGCGCTCCAAGTCCAGCTTAGCCTCGGCGGTCACGATGGTCTTAATATAATTCGTTTTGGGCAGGGCGTTCATGTCCATGTCATCGTCGATCATCAGCAGGCGGCGTTCCAGATCGGCACGGGCAAAACGGTTATTCTCCACTTTCTGGACGCTGCCATTGCTGGCGGCATCTCCCATGAGCC
>NZ_JAFREI010000043.1:0-2204 GCF_017377595.1 Faecalibacterium sp. Marseille-Q0746
CTCCACTTACACATCGTGCCTATCAACCTCGTAGTCTACAAGGGATCTTACCTGATTGAATCAGTGGGATATCTTATCTTTGGGTCGGCTTCACGCTTAGATGCTTTCAGCGTTTATCCGATCCGTACGTAGTTGCCCAGCTATGCTCCTGGCGGAACAACTGGTGCGCCAGAGGTACGTCCGTCCCGGTCCTCTCGTACTAGGGACAGCTCCCATCAAATATCCTGCGCCCACGACAGATAGGGACCGAACTGTCTCACGACGTTCTGAACCCAGCTCGCGTACCGCTTTAATTGGCGAACAGCCAAACCCTTGGGACCGAATACAGCCCCAGGATGCGATGAGCCGACATCGAGGTGCCAAACCTCCCCGTCGATGTGGACTCTTGGGGGAGATCAGCCTGTTATCCCCAGGGTAACTTTTATCCGTTGAGCGATGGCATTTCCACTCACATACCACCGGATCACTAACTCCAACTTTCGTTACTGCTCGACCCGTCAGTCTCGCAGTTAGGCTCGCTTCTGCGTTTGCACTCTTTTGCTTGATTTCCGTTCAAGCTGAGCGAACCTTTGAACGCCTCCGTTACTCTTTAGGAGGCGACCGCCCCAGTCAAACTGCCCACCTAACAATGTCCCCCGACTCGATTCAGAGCCGCAGGTTAGAATTCCAATATCGCAAGGATGGTATCCCAACGGCCTCTCCGCCAAAGCCAAAGCCTTGGTTTCCCAGAGTCCCATCTATCCTGTGCATGCAACATCGAAACCCAATATTAGGCTACAGTAAAGCTCCATGGGGTCTTTCCGTCTTGTCGCGGGTAACCGGCATCTTCACCGGTACTACAATTTCGCCGGGCGGGCTGTTGAGACAGTGCCCAAATCATTACGCCTTTCATGCGGGTCAGAACTTACCTGACAAGGAATTTCGCTACCTTAGGACCGTTATAGTTACGGCCGCCGTTCACTGGGGCTTCGATTCAATGCTTGCACATCTCCTCTTAACCTTCCAGCACCGGGCAGGCGTCAGCTCGTATACGTCATCTTTCGATTTAGCACAAACCTGTGTTTTTGGTAAACAGTTGCTTGGGCCGATTCTCTGCGGCTCCATCTCTGGAGCACCCCTTCTCCCGAAGTTACGGGGTCAATTTGCCGAGTTCCTTAACAACCCTTCTCCCGTTGGCCTTAGAATCTTCTTCCTACCTACCTGTGTCGGTTTGCGGTACGGGCACCTCAGAAATACACACAGCTTTTCTCGCCATCTTCCATCTCAGACTTCGGTACTAACTTCCCTCGATCTCTACCGGAACCAACACCCGGCTCTGAGACTTCATATGTGTCCCTGTGCTTAACTCTTTTGGTGGTGACGGAATCTCTACCGTCTGTGCATCGGCTACGCCTTCCGGCCTCACCTTAGCTCCCGACTAACCTGGAGCGGACGAACCTTCCTCCAGAAACCTGAGGCTTTCGGCCATGCAGATTCTCACTGCATTCGCGCTACTCATTCCGGCATTCTCACTTCTATACACTCCACAGCCGCTTGCGCTACTGTTTCTCCGCGTATACAACGCTCCCCTACCCAATACATTGCTGTATTGCCTAAGCTTCGGTGTCAGGTTTAGCCCCGTTAAATTCTCCGCGCAAAGACGCTCGACCAGTGAGCTATTACGCACTCTTTGAATGAGTGGCTGCTTCTGAGCCAACATCCTGGTTGTCTGCGTATCTTCACATCGTTTTCCACTTAACCTGACTTTGGGACCTTAGCTGTAGATCTGGGCTGTTTCCCTTTTGACAATGACATTTATCTGACACTGTCTGACTCCCAAGCATCAATACTCTGGCATTCTGAGTTTGATAAGCTTCGCTAACCTCTCGGCCGCTAGGCTATTCAGTGCTTTACCTCCAGGTATCTAACTTGAGGCTAGTCCTAAAACTATTTCGGGGAGAACCAGCTATCTCCGGGTTCGATTGGAATTTCTCCGCTACCCACAGTTCATCCGCCGCCTTTTCAACGGAGGTCGGTTCGGTCCTCCATGGAATTTTACTTCCACTTCAACCTGACCATGGGTAGGTCACCCGGTTTCGGGCCCATTATATGCAACTTAACGCCCTTTTCAAACTCGCTTTCGCTTCGGCTCCAGACCTTAAGTCCTTAACCTTGCTGCATACAATCGCTCGCCGGACCGTTCTACAAAAAGTACCCTATCACGC
>NZ_JAFREI010000043.1:2304-3941 GCF_017377595.1 Faecalibacterium sp. Marseille-Q0746
CCTTTTCAGGGCCCTCAAAATCGAACAATATCTACTCTGCTTGTATCTGTCACCTGTTCCAGATGGCCGACCATCTTCGATGTTCTTCCATCTGCCTGACTCCTTAGAAAGGAGGTGATCCAGCCGCAGGTTCTCCTACGGCTACCTTGTTACGACTTCACCCCAATCACCAGTTTTACCTTCGGCGGCGTCCTCCTTGCGGTTAGACTACCGACTTCGGGTCCCCCCGGCTCTCATGGTGTGACGGGCGGTGTGTACAAGGCCCGGGAACGTATTCACCGTGGCATGCTGATCCACGATTACTAGCAATTCCGACTTCGTGCAGGCGAGTTGCAGCCTGCAGTCCGAACTGGGACGTTGTTTCTGAGTTTTGCTCCACCTCGCGGTCTTGCTTCTCTTTGTTTAACGCCATTGTAGTACGTGTGTAGCCCAAGTCATAAAGGGCATGATGATTTGACGTCATCCCCACCTTCCTCCGTTTTGTCAACGGCAGTCCTGCCAGAGTCCTCTTGCGTAGTAACTGACAGTAAGGGTTGCGCTCGTTGCGGGACTTAACCCAACATCTCACGACACGAGCTGACGACAACCATGCACCACCTGTCTCTGCGTCCCGAAGGAAAATACTGTTTCCAGCATCGTCGCAGGATGTCAAGACTTGGTAAGGTTCTTCGCGTTGCGTCGAATTAAACCACATACTCCACTGCTTGTGCGGGCCCCCGTCAATTCCTTTGAGTTTCAACCTTGCGGTCGTACTCCCCAGGTGGATTACTTATTGTGTTAACTGCGGCACTGAAGGGGTCAATCCTCCAACACCTAGTAATCATCGTTTACAGTGTGGACTACCAGGGTATCTAATCCTGTTTGCTACCCACACTTTCGAGCCTCAGCGTCAGTTGGTGCCCAGTAGGCCGCCTTCGCCACTGGTGTTCCTCCCGATATCTACGCATTCCACCGCTACACCGGGAATTCCGCCTACCTCTGCACTACTCAAGAAAAACAGTTTTGAAAGCAGTTTATGGGTTGAGCCCATAGATTTCACTTCCAACTTGTCTTCCCGCCTGCGCTCCCTTTACACCCAGTAATTCCGGACAACGCTTGTGACCTACGTTTTACCGCGGCTGCTGGCACGTAGTTAGCCGTCACTTCCTTGTTGAGTACCGTCATTATCTTCCTCAACAACAGGAGTTTACAATCCGAAGACCTTCTTCCTCCACGCGGCGTCGCTGCATCAGGGTTTCCCCCATTGTGCAATATTCCCCACTGCTGCCTCCCGTAGGAGTCTGGGCCGTGTCTCAGTCCCAATGTGGCCGTTCAACCTCTCAGTCCGGCTACCGATCGTTGCCTTGGTGGGCCATTACCTCACCAACTAGCTAATCGGACGCGAGGCCATCTCAAAGCGGATTGCTCCTTTTCCCTCTGGTCGATGCCGACCTGTGGGCTTATGCGGTATTAGCAGTCGTTTCCAACTGTTGTCCCCCTCTTTGAGGCAGGTTCCTCACGCGTTACTCACCCGTTCGCCACTCGATTGAGGAAGCAAGCTCCCTCTCTCTCGTTCGACTTGCATGTGTTAGGCGCGCCGCCAGCGTTCGTCCTGAGCCAGGATCAAACTCTTTATAAATGATATTTATCACTTAAAA
>NZ_JAFREI010000044.1:0-3044 GCF_017377595.1 Faecalibacterium sp. Marseille-Q0746
TACAAGGACAAATATATTTATCATTTTACAGCTTTTTTATGTGTACTGCAATTTTATAAAAGAAAGGACAGCAGTATCATCAAATTGCTGTCCTTGCGGTTTATTATAGCTGGTAGTGTATAAGCGTTGGTTCATCATATTTGGTGTGGTATCTTTAACTATGGGAAACTCCCCGCTCCCATTTTGAAACTGCTTTATCCGTAACATTTAGCTTTTGTGCAAGTTCCAGTTGTGTCCACCCCCTTTCCTTTCTT
This sequence comes from Faecalibacterium sp. Marseille-Q0746, assembly GCF_017377595.1. Lineage (NCBI taxonomy): Bacteria > Bacillati > Bacillota > Clostridia > Eubacteriales > Oscillospiraceae > Faecalibacterium > Faecalibacterium sp. Marseille-Q0746. The sequence continues at coordinate 255 of NZ_JAFREI010000044.1, forward strand.
AATTCCGAGATGAACGTACCAAATTTTTGACTATCCATGTCGATTGTCCTTTCTCTTGAACTGTCTCAATCCATATCACGTTTTCCGATTTATTTCCACCTACGATTTGTAGAGTCCTTCATTTACTTCTCTACTTTCTGTTTACTTTAAGAAAATGATCGTAACAGCGTCCATGTTTTCGCTCGCCACTTTTCCAATGGATTATGACAGTTTTAGCGAGAGATTATCCATATTGATTATGTGTAGTGTACCACGAACCAACAAAAATATCGGATGTCACTAATGCTGTAAAGGAGCGTGATGCCATTGACCCAACCCAAAACCGACCTTGCCTATCTCCGCAGCGAAAAAGCCAAAGCAGAGCAGAAGCTGCGCGCTTGTCAGCACCGGGAGAAAATCCTTGAACGCCAGATGTCGGAGCTGAACCGGAGAGAGCGTGTGCATCGTCTTTGCACCCGTGCCGGAATGCTGGAAAGTTTTCTGGTCTGTCCGGGAGAACTGACCGACGATCAGGTGATGGAACTGTTGAAGATCTCGTTCCGTCAACCTGAAGTCGTGCTGGCGCTTGCAAAGATGGTGCATGACGTTCACGAACGCAGCAACGTCCAAAACCCTTTAGAATAAAGGGCGCAATTATACACCGTTCCGGTGAAATTGCGGTCTTGCAGACGGCTCGATGAAATCGAAGCTGGCGTTTGTGCGCCAGCCCGATTCCATCCCAAGGAAAACTGCATTTTCCTTGCGCTGCTTTGCAGCTATCCTTTTGCGGCTCCCGCCTGAGATCGAAGCGCATGGCACTCCGTTCTAAGGCGGCGAGCAAAACCGAATACAATTCCAGACCGTTCACCAAGAGCAATCTTGCTGGGCGGTCTTTTTGTTTGGGGGTGATGCCTATTCCGTGTCCGCATTTCAAAATTACCATCGTCAAGCGCAGCCAAGGGCAGTCCGCTGTTGCCGGGGCCGCTTACCAAAGCGGCGAACGGCTGTTCAGCGAGTACGACCAGAGAACAAAATTCTACAACAAGAAGAAAGAGCTTGTCCACGCTGAGATCATGCTGCCATCCTATGCGCCGCCCGGATATGCAGACCGGGCGACCCTCTGGAACGCCGTAGAAGCTGTGGAGAACCAGTGGAACTCCCAGCTTGCCCGGCGCATCGTGCTGGCGTTCCCGGTGGAGGTGCCGAAGGAGCAGTATTTGTCCATGATAAAAGAGTTTTGTCAGGAGCAGTTTGTTTCCAAAGGGATGATTGCCGACTTTGCCATCCACGACAAGGGAGATGGAAACCCACACGCTCACATTCTGCTGACGCTCCGGGCAATAGATGAACACGGCAAGTGGCTCCCGAAAGCCAGAAAGGTGTACGACCTTGACGAGAACGGTGAGCGCATCCGGCTCGCTTCCGGCAACTGGAAGTGCCACAAGGAAAACACGGTGGACTGGAACGACCAGAAGTATGCCGAGGTCTGGCGGCATGGCTGGGAGACCATTACCAACCGCTATTTGGAAGCGGCTGGCCGCCCGGAACGTGTTGACCTGCGCTCCTTTGAGCGACAGGGCATCCAGCAGATACCGACCGTGCATCTCGGTCCCGCCGCACACCAGATGGAAAAGCGTGGAGTGGAAACTTTTCTCGGCAACCTGAACCGGGATATTCGCGCCGCCAATAGCCTGATGCAGTCCATCCGCAGTGCGATTCGTGGGCTGCAACGCTGGATCGCAGACCTGAATGAAAAGAAGCAGATTCTTTTGGATGCACTGGAACAAGCCAAGGAGCCAATGCTGTCCGACCTGCTGGTGGATTACTTCAACCTCCGCAACGAGCAGCGCAGCGATTGGTCTGGCAAGGCAAAACTGAAATGCACTGTCCGAGACTTTGAGGAAGTCAAACGGGCGGTGGACTATCTGAAAGCCCATTCTCTGAACACCATCGAGGATCTGGATACCGCAATTTCTAACCTGAACCAGACCGCCGCCCCTCTCCGTAGGCAGTTGAAGCAGAGCGAAAACCGTATGCGGGCAATCGCCCAGATCAAGGATGCTGCCGCCGCCCATGCCAAGCTGAAGCCCATCCACGACACCTTTATCAAGAAGAACTTCAAGTTGACCAAGGACGCTTATGCCGCCCAGCACAAAGAGGAGCTGGACACCTTTAATAAAGCTGTCCGCACTCTGATGAAACTGAACGGCAGCACAGCGGTAGATTTTTCGGCATTGGATGCCGAATTTTCTGCGCTGCAATCCGGCAGCGCAGAACTGCGTACCAAACTGGAAACCTTGCAGCCGGATGTCTCTGCCCTGAAAAATATCCGCAAGTATATCGACATGGTGCTGAATAAGCAGCAGCTTTCCACACCGGGCGGCAAGCCCCCGGAGAAGGAATCGGTGCTGAAACAGCTGGAGCAGCTTCAGCAGAAAAAGTCCAACTACAAAACGATTTCTACCACCCCAAACCGCGAAGAATCGCTCTAAACGATCTTTCTGTCACCGATATGCCGTTGCAATCAGTGGCAGAAGTACATAATTCATTTGTTTTTTGCTGGCTTTTGGCTATTCTCGCTGGCTAGTGAGTAGAGGCGTACTTTTAAGGCAGAAATTTTCTCCAACACCCCCCATTTTAGGCCACTTTTTCTGTTAATAGTAGAAGCGCCTCTTTGAAAGCCGGTCATTTGTGACCTTTTTGTTAATTCTCAAAAAGATGGTTGTCTTTGGGCTGTTTTCGTTGCCTACCTATTGAGAGGATTTTTTCAAAAGCGGAGATTTGGTCTCAAGAATTACAATTCAATTACAA
>NZ_JAFREI010000045.1:0-2971 GCF_017377595.1 Faecalibacterium sp. Marseille-Q0746
GATGCCATAGATTACCTCCCTCAGACCGCCGCAAACCAGTTGTCGAAGCTCTGCTTGTTTACCCGGATACTGGTGCCGATGCGCAGCACCCGAAAATCCTTCGTGGTGTTGCACAGGTTGTACGCAGCGCGAGGAGAAATCGCCAAAAGCTGGGCGATTTCCTCCACCCGGTAAACAAGAGGTTCGTGCTTGGCTGCTTTGGTCTGGTCAGAAGATTCTGTGGCAGGGGATTTGGACGCCTTCATTGTAACCGGGTTCGAGTCCATTTGCAAGGACTTATTCGTATAATCTTTAGATTTCACATCTTCGGTCATGTCAGGCCGATTCATATTCAAAGGCAGACCTCCGTTTCCTTGTAACCGGGTGTCGGGGCAGAAAGTGCCAGCTTTCTGCCCCAAACGTTCCCGATGAGTTCAGATTTCCGAGTGCCCCTCCTGTTTGCGGGGTTGCGCCGTTGGTTTGTTTTGCCCCTGTTCTGCCTGTAAGCGGTTCAGCAGTTGCAGAACGGAATCTCGTGCTTGCTCCTTGACCTGCTCCTTGCCCTTCTGCCGGACTTCCGGTCTCAGGAGCTTTTCCTGCAAGCGAGTGGCGGTGGTCTGCATGGTCTTGAGAAACTTGTCCAGCACGTCATCTAAACGGTGAGCGGCGTACTCTCTCGTGGCCTGCGGAGCCTTGCGCTCCTGGGACAGCACCCACTTTTTCGTGTCCTCGATCATCCGCATATCTTCCTTGCGGGTCTCGGTGCGTACCACGTCCGTCACGACCTCCACCGCCTTGTCGTAGGCTGCAGCCGAAACATCCTCCAGCAGGGTCTCCATGTCCGAAACTTTCAGGGTCAACTCGTCCAGCTTGTTCTGCTGGGCGGCAAGCCGCTCCTTCTGCTTGGCAAGGATAAAATCCTGCTTTTCCAGATACTTGCGGTTGCCGTATTCCGCTTCTTCCTCCAATTCCAGCCCATGCCGTTTTGCAATCTCAAACAGCATTTTTCGACAGGCGGCATCGAAGGTGATTTTGCGGTTGTTGCGGCGGCTGAGGGGCTTGTCCGGGTCGGGCAGCTCGAAGCCCAACACTTCCAATGCCTTTTCCTGCTGGGGAGCAACCTCGCCGTATTTGTTCTCACAGTCGAACACATGACGCTCGTGGATGTGGGGTGTGCTTTCGTCCAGATGCAGTGCCCAGTCCAGCACATGGACGTGTTCGCCAAATTTGCCCTTGAACTCCTCGATAAACTCGGTGACGATGTTCAGCAAATCCTCTGTCGAAGCGTGTTCATCCAGCGTTCCAAGTTGGTAGATGGTCTCTTCCGGGCAGGTCTTGCGGCTGGACAGCAGGTCGGGAATGGAGCGGTTGCGTTCCGTGTGCCGGATCTTGGCGTTGCGCTCGTTCTGGCTTTCCACAAAGTTGGAATAGCGGCTCTCATAGAATTGCCGTTCCACATCCGAGAAGGTCGCCGCCAGATCATCTGGGTCGGGTGGAGCGAGAGCCGAGCGGAAGCCGTGAAAGCAGTCCCGGTAGATGTTGCCCTTGGCTCGTTCAGGGTCGATGTGCTCACTGTTGGCAAGGTTGAAACTGCGGTCATTGTGCTTGGGGTTATAAGTGCCGTGTGCTCCGGCTCGTCCGTTGTGTCGTGTCAGTTTCAGATAGACATCCCTCCGTTTCAACAGCTTGGCGTGGGAGAACGCAGCAGCGGAGCTGCTGGATCTGCCGCCGTTTTGCGCCAGATAATACCCAGTAGGATATGACGCACAGCATCATATCACTGGGGCAAAGAGCTGCGCTCTCTGCACTCTTGCTCCGGGCAAGCTGCCCTTCAGGACAGCTCGTCCGGCTTTTCAGAGGGCCATTTTGACCCTCTGATTTTGGCAAACTGTCAACTTGACACTTTGCCAATAACACCCCTATATGGTGCGTATTCGGTCAATCGCTGCGTACGTGCGTACAGAGAAAGGGCATCCGCCGCGTACGCACGTACGCAGCAAAACGCCCATATTCTCCTTTATGGGGGGTCATGCCCGCCAGCCATTGGGGGTGAGGTCGGGCTGCACAAGGGCTTCGATACCGAAAAAGCCCCGGACACGCCGCCCGGATGCGTTGACGATATTGTTGGTGGATTCCAGATTATACCTGCGCTGGTTGGCAATCAGCGCATCGCTGAACCCTCGTGCCTTGATCGCGTTCAGGCTGTTCTCCTCGCACCACATCTTGTAGACCTCATACAGCTCTTTCGAGCTGGTGCAGGCATCCGCCTTCAGGCGGATATAGCCCTCGGATTCGAGGAAATCAAACACATTGTTGTTGTCCCGCTTCACCAGTTCCCGGTTCCGCTTGGCACGGTCACTCTCGGTGAACTGAAAACCATTCTTCACCAGCCGCTGCAAGCCCTCAAATGCCCACAGCAGGATGCCCTCGGCTTCTGCCGCTATCTTCTCGGCAATGTCCGGGTCATCCACACGGGAAAGGAGCTTGTCCTTGGTGGTCAGGATGAGCTGACGGCGGTAGAAACCGTCCGAGCGGTCATACAGAGCCTGCAAGTCACCGTTGCTGAACGCCAGCAGGCGGGCGTACATCCAGCCCTGATAGCTCTGCTTGCCCTTGCGCTCCAAGTCCATCTGCCCCTGTGCGGTCACGATGGACTTGACATAGTTGGTCTGGCGCAGGGCTTCCATCCGCATATCGTCGTCCACGCAGAGCAGGGTGTGCTCCAGGTCAGCACGGGTGAAGCGGTTCTCCGAAATCTTGCCGATGCTGCCATCCTTCATGTTGCAGCCGAACAGCCGGGACAGCACCACGCCGATCTGCGACTTGCCCTCGCCGCCGCTGCCCTTGATGACCATCATGCGCTGTCCCTTGTTACTGGGGATCAGGCAGTAGCCGATGAACTCCTGCACGGTGGGAATGTCCTCCGGGTAGAGCAGGTCGAACAGAAACCGCAGCCAATGGGTGGGCTGCGGGGCTTTTGGGTCATATTTGA
>NZ_JAFREI010000046.1:0-2865 GCF_017377595.1 Faecalibacterium sp. Marseille-Q0746
GGCTGTCCGTGCGGGGATAGGTCAGCAGCTTCTTTTCGTAGAGGCTCTGGGCGTAGTCAAGGGTCTGCTTCGCCGTGTATCCGAACAGGCGGTTTGCCTCACGCTGCAAGGTGGTGAGGTCATAGAGCTTCGGAGGCTGTTCCTTCTTCTGCTCTTTCGTGACAGAGGTACAGGTGACGGCCGCACCCTTGCACATAGCCGCTGCCTGTTCCGCCTCCGCCGGATCGGTGAATTTCTCTGACACCGCTTCGGCTCCGTTCAGCGTCAAGCGCAGCAGATGATATTTTTCCTTGTGGAACAGCGTGATCTTCGCGTCACGCTCCGCCAGCATTGCCAGTGTGGGGGTCTGAACACGGCCCACATTCAAGGTGCGGTGATAGAGAACGGAGAAAAGGCGCGTGGCGTTGATCCCCACCAGCCAATCCGCTTTCTGGCGGCAGAGTGCGGATTGATACAGGGCTTCATAATCGGCGCCGGGGCGCAGGTCAGAAAAGCCCTCTCGGATAGCGCTGTCCTCCATCGAGGAAATCCAGAGGCGAAGGACCGGCTTGCGGCAGCCGGTCATTTCATACACCAGCCGGAAGATCAGCTCTCCCTCACGTCCGGCGTCTGTAGGATAGTTCTCGGAGGTGACTTTTCTGACATTGTTACTCGATGGCATCCAATGGGCCGATAAAGCGGTAGAAAATCTGGATTTTCTGGACGTATTCGCCATCGACCTTTTCCGCTTTGGATACCAGAATCTTGTCAATCAGCTGATGCAGAATCTTATAGTTCAGTTCGGTGATGCCAGCGTACTTGCTGACTTCATCAATAAAATCCTGAATCTTGTCCAGCTGATCGTGTTCAGCACGGCCTTCCCGCTCGTACTGCTCAATCTTCTCGGTCAGTTCAGCCTGTTCTTTGTCGTAGCGATCTGCAAGCATTTGAAAACGTTTCTCCGGGAGAAGTCCCTTTGATACGTCCTCATAAAGTTTTGCATACAGGTCTTCGATTTCTGCGATTCGTGCTTTACACTGCTTCAAATCCCGTTTGTGCTGTGCCCGGTCAGAGGACACCCGGAGGTGCATCTGATTTGCAATCTTCTTCACAAGGGCTTCCCGATTGCTCACAGCGGTCTTTGCGTGTGCCTGAATGTCCGCAAAGACAGCTTCATGCAGAACACGTGCTTCCAAATTATGAGAGTCACAGGCTTTCGCACCATATTTCCGATAAGTGCTGCAACAATAAAAGGTCTGATCCAGAACACTGTTACGTTTGCGCCTGTGCTCGACCTTGACTAACATCGTTCTGCCGCAGTCTGCACAGCGGACGATGCCCTTGAAGATATTGTCGTAGTCGGTCTTATCACACATAAAACAACCGAAACGGCTGTAAAGGATTCGCTGCACGTTTTCCCAGCGGTCTTGTGGGATGATTGCTTCATGTGTATTCGGAACGATAGCGCGTTCTTCAAACGGAATATAACGCCGCTTTTTGGATTTCATGGACACGGTGGGCTTGGCTTCGTAGATGATGTGTCCGGCGTAGACTGGGCTGTGCAGAACCTGACTGATATAGGCACTGTCCCAATCATACATCTTTTCATCATCAATAAAGCGGCCAAACATCTCTTTCTTGTAGTAACACGGCTTCAAGACTTTTTCATCGTGGAGCCGCTTGGCGATGCGGTGAAGCCCCAGCCCTTCCTCTGCCATTGAATAGATATACTCAACAACGGGGGCGGTGTTCGGGTCGATCACAAGGTGATTGTGGTCGGCAGGGTCTTTCTGGTAGCCAAACGGTGCGCCGCTGGAGATATACTTTCCGCTTTTCTTGCGTGTCCGAAGGGCACTCTTGATTTTTCGGGAAGTGTCTTTGGCGTACATTTCATTGATGATGTTTCGGAACGGGGCAATATCCATCTGAGATTGCTCGTTGGAATCATAACCATCGTTGATTGCAATATAGCGGACACCGTGTTCAGGAAAGAAGATTTCCATATACGTTCCGGTTTCGATGTGGTTGCGTCCAAGTCGGGACTGGTCTTTGGTAATGACTGTTGCCACCTTTCCTTCCCGGATATCATCCAGAAGTTTCTGAAAGGCAGGGCGGTCAGAGTTCGTACCGCTGTAACCATCATCAACATAGTACTGGCAATTCCCGAAACCGTTGCGTGTGGCATACTCCATAAGCATCGCCTTTTGAGTGCGGATGCTCAGGCTTTCGCTGTTTGAACCGTCATCTTTTGACAGTCGGCAGTATAAAGCAGTTACTTTTTTGTCCTTTTCCATGTGTACCTCCATAATGGAAAAGAGACCTCATCAATCACATTGTAGCGGATGCTGCGTGATGATGCAAGCCCTTTTCCGCAGTAAAACGTCCAATTAGCCAGCGGCGAGATACGATTCGGCAGTTTTACGAATTTCTTCTTCCGCAAGCCGCTGAAAAAGCGTATTCATCGGCACATTGCCGATATAATGGCGTTCCACGATCAGGCGCACGGACTTCGGACTTCTCGGCGCACGTTTACGTGTGGTGGGCTTCTTCTCAGATTTTTCTTTGTTCAAGGGCAGACCTCCTCATTCATGTGGTGCAAATACGGAAAGGAATGGATGGATTCTATTCGTTTTTCTCTTTTTGTTTTATTACGTTGGTTAGGTGAAAGTTTTCTTCGATACAGTCTTAAAGGCTGCTATACTGCATAGGAAAAATATCTTTTGCAGATGCCATTAAGAATCTGCATCACAGAATCGTGATTTTGGCGGTTCTTGAATCGTGAAAAACGCAGAACTATTCAACATTTGGAATTTTCACAAAGATGTGATTGGGCGAAGAAAACCGCGTTCGTCTGCGCTCAATCAATCCCGCAGCGTCCAATTCCTT
>NZ_JAFREI010000047.1:0-2787 GCF_017377595.1 Faecalibacterium sp. Marseille-Q0746
ACTTGAAGCGTACCCGTCAAATGGAATGGGTGCAGCGGTGCAATAATATCCACAACCGGGCAGAAGAAATTGTTTTGCATGAGATGATTTATTCATAACGGTATGATAGAATGATTATGACAAATCGTTAAGGAAAGAATCGAAGGTGGTGCAAACGAAAAAGCAGTATGGAGACTTTTCATTAACTGCCCTTTCGTTTGCATCAATTTCGATTTTTTCTGGTTGAACAAAGCGCGTCAACTCTATATGGACTTTTAATTATGACACTCTATTTATAATAGGATAGCGTGTACACATAGAAACACATAGAATTTATAATTCAGTCCTGTATTATGACACCAGAAATAAGCCTCCCTAAGGAAGCTAAAAAAATATACAGTTATAATACGTTAACAGAGCATATGTGGTTTTGGTTTTATAAAATGTTGTTCTGTAGGCAGAGGAATAATCTTACCACCACAGGAAGAACACTTGCATATATCTTTATTATAAAGAAGACGGATAATGGCAGGTGCATCCATATCTTTCAGCTTGGAAATATATTTTTTGCAACCAAGGATGTTTCTGCATAGGGTAATCTTTTTCTTCTTATTTCTGGATGAAAGAAGACCATAGTGCCTGATACGTACAAAACGTTTTGGAGGAACATGCATTAAAAATCGACGGATAAATTCCTCGCCGGATATGGTGATCTCTTTCCAAAGCCCTTGGTTTTTGTAATCTTTAGCGGAAAAAGTAACTGTGGATTCTGTCATGTCTTTTATACGGTAGTTGCTGATAGCAATCCGGTGGGTGTATTTTCCAAGGTATCTGATGACAGAGTCGGCACCGTCAAATGGTTTCTTGCAATAAGGAATCCATTCCTTTGTATAGCAGGTATTTAACAATTCCTTGAAAGTATAGTAGTTTTTGTAAGGTGCAGCCGATCCATGAAATTCAAGCCTGTCATTTTCCCAGAGCTGCTTAAGTTCAGCCATATATTTTCCACGAAATATTTTGGAGATCACCTTAATCGGAAGAAAAAACTCTTTCCCGTTGTCTTTCCAATGATTTTTCACATCCAGCCCTCCACCAAGAACAATCGCATGGATATGAGGATGAAAATTCATGGTGCTTCCCCATGTATGGAGGATACAAATATAGCCGATATCAGTCCCAAGATATTTACTATCAGCAGCAAGTTCACTGAGAGTATCTGAAGCCGCATGATAAAGAGCAGTGTATAAGAATTTCTGGTTGCTGTAGATAATGGGATTAAGTTCTTCTGGAACTGTAAAAACTACATGGAAATAAGGAGCATCTAAGATATCCTCACGCCGTGCATCTACCCATTTTTCTTTTGGAAACTCCTGACACATAGGACAGCATCTGTCACGGCAGGAGTTATAGTGGACTGACATGCAGCCGCAGTCCTCGCATACGCTTACATTCACACCAAAGGCACCGGTTTTGCAATTCATGATGTGATAAGCGGCCTTTCGCTGAGCGGGAGAAATACTATGTGTGGATTCAAAAGATGGATAAAAACGATGAAAAACATCCTGAATCGTACAATCCTTACTCATGATTCACCACCTTCCGGGGTGTCGAACGGGCTGCGGATTCCAAGAAGTGTCTTGTTGCTCACATGAAGGTAAACATCTGTAGAGCGAGGATCAACATGTCCCAGAAGTGACTGGATATATTTTATATCTGTGCCACTTTCGAATAGGTGGCTGGCAAAACTATGACGGCACGCATGAGAGGAAACATGACGGTTAATGCCGGCGAGTTTAGCACTTTTCTTAAAGAACTGGTTAACACTGGCTATATCAAGATATCCACCGGACTAGGAACTTGGGAAAAGGATATCTTTAGGGCGACCACATTTGTACCAATACTCTGTGAGAAGGTCTAAATTTTTTTGAGACAGAATTGTATATCTGTCAATTCTGCCTTTGGTTTCACGAACATGAATTGTCATGTTGGTACGTGAAATGTCATCATAATGAAGATGAACAACCTCTGATACACGTAATCCGGAAGAATACATAGTTGCAATAATCGCTTTATGCTTCAGATTCGGAGTGGCGTCAATGATTGCATTTATTTCATCGCGGGATAGAACAGCAGGAAGATTTCGCTCTCTTTTCATAGCCGGAACAGTGTCATCATCCCAGAGAATCTTCAGCACCTTTTTATATAAGAACTTGATTGCAGACCGATAGTGATTGTGAGTTTCAGGAGACCTTCCTTCCAGACGTTTGGCAGTAAGAAAACTTTCCGCATCTTCAAGTGTAAGATCAAAAACATTTTTTCCAATCCAACGAAGGAAGTAACTGACATCAGAGCAATACAGTTGAATAGTTCTTTCACGCAGGTTACGTTTTTCCGCTTCATTGCGGATGGATTCAAAAATATCTTTATACATAATAAAACCTCCAGAATAAGTAGTGTTAATAATTACATCTACCTATTCGGAGGTGCGTTAGCGTCATAATTCCGATTGCGGAAGAGACTGGAAAATGTTATTCTTATCATAGGCAGTGGAGCTTTCTTAGTTCAGTTGTTTCGTGTGGTAACTTAACAATAACGGATTATGGAAAGTAATTCCACTGCTTTTTTAATAAAAATAAAACTGCGCCACAGCCTTGGCAGGCCATCGCGCAGCGATTTTGTTCAATCGAAATTTGTAGGAATAGGTATTCAGGAAAATATACAGAAAATCACGCATTTGTGGGGATGATACGAATCGTGTCATACATGTGAAAGAGCGATTCTTGCGTCATTTTACGCTTTTTGATAAGG
>NZ_JAFREI010000048.1:0-1522 GCF_017377595.1 Faecalibacterium sp. Marseille-Q0746
GAAAGTGAAGTGGTGGGTCTCACGGTGAGACCCACCACTTCGGGTGAATAAACTACTAGGCGCACTTTGCTAGAGCAAGGCGGTCGATGCGCTTTTCCAGCATCAGCAGGTACGACCCGGACAGCAGCTGTGAGGCGGCAGCGGCCTTCTGCTGGGGTGTTCCAAATGCAACGCAGTCCGTCAAGTGCTCGATGGTCTCGGTCGCGTGGAGGGCTTCTTCAAACCGTGGGTCATGCGGCTCCTCCGGGATGGCAGGCTTGTAACGCTCTCGCCAGTCGTGCAGCAGGTCGAGATAATCGGTCAGCACCCGCAGGCAGTAGGCGATGTCTGCCCACTGCTCATCTGTCAGGCCACGCTTGGGCGGCAGCAGGGCGATGGCATTGGCGGGCGGCTTGTCCGGGTCAAGCCCGAAGTCGTGTATCAGCTTCTCGGCGGCTTGCCGGGGGTTCAGGTCGAACAGTTTGGCGGTGAGGTCGATGGCATCTCCGTTGGCCCCACAGCCAAAACAGTAATAATAGGTGTCGTTCAGCTTCATGCTGGGGTCGCTGTCAGAATGGAACGGACAGCACACCATGCCATGGCGGTCGGGCTCCATGCCGTACATCTCTCCCACCTGCCGAACGGTGATGGCGGACTTGATCTTTTGATATAAACTCAAAATTTCTCCTTTGGTCAAAGGTTTTGGCACGGATCGTTTTGATCCCTGCCACGTTCAAAGTCACCGGGGTCCCCCAAATGGGAACTTCGGTGAAGCCGGTCTCCCTTGCTGCCTCCCGACAGGAAATCTTTTTGGACTCTGTGTCGGCCCTATGCAGGGCGCTCGCTCCCCCGATGGGAGGTCTTGGCGGTCTGGGCAGTTCGGACGGTCATTCTGTTGTCAAGGTTCGGTTATATGATTCGGGAGGGCTTTTACGGGAAGCCCTTAATATGTTCGCTGCTGGGGAGTGATATGTTTTCCTTCTGTCTATAGGATAGCACCTCCATGGCTGCTGTGCCGTATATCCATAATGTCGGAAAACAGGTGCAGAAACTGCAAAATTCCACGCTTATGGACAGGAACCGCCGGAAGTGGTATACTGTGCAAAAAACATCGGAGGTGCGACCATGAACATCAAGCTAACACTGGGAGAACGGCTCAAAGACCTGCGTGTGGAGCGGAGTCTGAAGCTGGAAACGCTGGCAGAGCAGACGGGTCTGTCCAAATCGGCATTGTCGAAATACGAGAGTGACGATGTGACCGACCTCAGCATTTATGCGGTGACAACGCTGGCTGAGTTCTATGGCGTGACCACGGACTACCTGTTGGGCGTGACGGAAAACAAAAAACGCCCAGATGCAGTCCTTTCGGACTTGCATCTGAGCGATGGCGCAGTGGACGTATTAAGGAATGGGAATTTCAATCATCGGCTGCTGTGTGAACTTTTGGAACATCCCGATTTTTCCCGGTGGATGACCGACCTTGAGATCTGTGTGGACGGTCTGGTCAGTGACCGCATCCGGGATATGAATGCCATGGTGGAAG
>NZ_JAFREI010000049.1:0-1221 GCF_017377595.1 Faecalibacterium sp. Marseille-Q0746
GGGCCCATTATATGCAACTTAACGCCCTTTTCAAACTCGCTTTCGCTTCGGCTCCAGACCTTAAGTCCTTAACCTTGCTGCATACAATCGCTCGCCGGACCGTTCTACAAAAAGTACCCTATCACGCTTTGACGCGCTCTAGGTGCTTGTAGGCACAGGGTTTCAGGTTCTTTTTCACTCCCCTCCCGGGGTGCTTTTCACCTTTCCTTCACAGTACTATACGCTATCGGTCACTGGGTAGTATTTAGGGTTGGAGGGTGGTCCCCCCGTATTCCGACCAGGTTTCACGTGTCTGGCCGTACTCTGGATCCTGCGCAGCTCTCTCCGTTTTCACCTACGTGGTTCTCACACTCTCTGACCGGCCTTCCCATGCCGTTCGGTTAACAGATTGAGTCTTAAAAGCAGTCCGTACCCCGAAAGTATTTCTACTCTCGGTTTGCCCTCTTCCGCGTTCGCTCGCCACTACTTACGGAATCTCGTTTGATGTCTCTTCCTCGCCCTACTTAGATGTTTCAGTTCAGGCGGTTCCCTCAATACACCTATTTTGAATTTCAGTGTATTGTACCTGAGTATGAACCCAGGTGAGTTTCCTCATTCAGAAATCTCCGGATCAATGCTTATTTGCAGCTCCCCGAAGCTTATCGCAGCTTATCACGTCTTTCATCGGCTCCCAGTGCCAAGGCATTCGCCCTGCGCCCTTGTTCGCTTGACCTTTCAAACGTTCTTTCAGAACATTTGGTATCCTCTTGATTCTCTCTTTTGCCAACGAAGATTATTGTTACCCTTCCTTTTGAAATTGCAATATTTCTTAAAAGAACTTACTATAATCTTTGTTTCGCAGTTATTATTCAGTTTTCAAGGTACGTCTTGGTGATGTTCCTCAAAGCCCAGTCTCCCGGAACTTTGATTTTCATCACATGGTGGGCCAAAATGGACTCGAACCATCGACCTCACGATTATCAGTCGTGTGCTCTAGCCAGCTGAGCTATTGGCCCATGTGGTGGAGATTAAGGGAATCGAACCCTTGACCCCCTGCTTGCAAAGCAGGTGCTCTCCCAGCTGAGCTAAACCCCCACATAAGGTTTTGAGTAACCCCTTTTCAGGGCCCTCAAAATCGAACAATATCTACTCTGCTTGTATCTGTCACCTGTTCCAGATGGCCGACCATCTTCGATGTTCTTCCATCTGCCTGACTCCTTAGAAAGGAGGTGATCCAGCCGC
>NZ_JAFREI010000004.1:0-148915 GCF_017377595.1 Faecalibacterium sp. Marseille-Q0746
CCGTTCGCCACTCGATTGAGGAAGCAAGCTCCCTCTCTCTCGTTCGACTTGCATGTGTTAGGCGCGCCGCCAGCGTTCGTCCTGAGCCAGGATCAAACTCTTTATAAATGATATTTATCACTTAAAAGTGTTAAATCTTCTTCGCTCAGCACGCAATCGCTTGCGTCCTGTGTGAATTACTTTGTTTGGAATTGTTTAACGTGTTTTTCCAACACAAAAATAGGTTCCGTTACAAGTTTTTCGATATTGTTCAATTTTCAAGGTCCTGTGCGCCTCAACCTTAGCGGCTGACGACTTGATTATTTTACCACAGAAGTGTTTTTTTGTCAAGTACTTTTTTCAGAAGCTTTTCGATCTTTTCGAACTTGTGGCTCGTTTTTCAACGCATCCATATTGGTTCTTTCGCTTTGCTTCTGCCGCTTTCAGAAGTCATTCTTTCCGGCGGCCCTTGGCGCTCAAGTATAATACCACATCCCCAGCCTTCTGTCAACACTTTTTGACATCTTTTTTCCAAATTCTTTGCAGGGGATAAAATTCCTCTGTTCTCCCTATAAACAATGCTTGCTCCTTTCTTGACAAGGCGGCAGGCAGAACGTATCATGGAGTCATCCCGTATCCTGTATGAGATAGCTATACTTTAATATAAAGGAGAAGCGCCATGTCCTGTGTTCCTGTCCGCGGCTGCCGTATCGGCGAAGGCCGCCCCAAAGTCATTCTGCCCATCGTAGAACGCACCGAGGCTGCGATCCTGGAAAAGGCCGCTGCGTTTTCCACACTGTGCGCCGATTGTGTGGAATGGCGTGTCGATCTGTTTGAAGCAGCCGCCGACCCCGGGGCAGTGGTGCGCTGCCTGGCAAAGCTGCGGGTCCTCTTAAGGGAGAAGCTGCTGCTTGTGACCCTGCGCACAAAGGAAGAGGGCGGCAGCATACCGGTCAGCCATGAGGGATACCTCCGTTTTCTCCGCACGGTTCTGGATACCGATTGCGCTGACCTCATTGATATTGAGTTCTTCACCGCAGGCACAGACCTTCCCGCACTGGTTCAGGACGCGCACACCGCCGGGGTCAAAGTCGTGTGCTCCAGCCACGACTTCCATAAGACCCCGCCCAAGGCCGAGATGGTCTCCCGGATGGTGGCCATGCAGCAGGCGGGGGCCGACCTGCCCAAGCTGGCCGTGATGCCCCAGAGCCGTGCCGATGTGCTGGAGCTGCTGGCCGCCACCGCCGAGATGACCGACCACCACCCCGAAACGCCCGTCATCACCATGAGCATGGGCGCACTGGGAGCCGTGAGCCGCCTTTGCGGCGAGGCCTTTGGCTCTGCCATGACCTTTGCCAATCCCGGCACGGCCAGCGCCCCCGGTCAGGTGGGGCTGGATGTGGTCAACGCTGTGCTGGACAGCCTGCGGCTCAGCTGATCTATCAATACACAGCGCCCCCGGAGAGCGATTTGCCTTCCGGGGGCGCTTTCTGTTTTATTCTGCTTTTATTTCCCGCGCGATCTTCTGAAAGCAGAAGTATGGGATCACGGTTCCGGCCACAAAGGAGGCGGGCCAGCCAAGCCAGACCACATCCAGATTCTGCATTCCCCATGCGCCCACAGCCACCACCGCAATTTTTGTAATGAGCTGCATCACGCCGCCCATCAGTGCCTGATTCGCCTTGTCAACGCCGCGGAGCACCTGCTGATACACCTGCATCACACCGGCCAGGATCCCCGGCACCGCCGTGATCAGCAGAAACCGCTGCACCACAGTCAGGATCTCCGCAGACGGCTCTGCGAGGAACAGCCCCGCCATCTGGCGGCCGCAGAGCAGCAGAAACGCTCCCAGCACGGTGCTAACCACCAGAGACAGCTGCAGGGAGGCCCGTACCCCTTGCCGGATGCGCTGCGGCTTGCCGGCTCCGTGGTTCTGGGAGGCATAGACGCTGAGGGAAGAACCGATGGTCTCCACCGGCATCAGGGCCAGCGTTCCGATGCGGCTGGCGGCAGTGTAGGCCGCCATAGTGGCCTCGCCGAACAGATTGACGGCACTCTGTGCCACCAGATTGCCCAGATTGTTGAAGGCAGACTGCACCGCAATGGGAATGGCCAGCACCGTGATCTGCCGCAGCAGCTTTCCATGGAGCCGGAGGTCCTGCCGCCGCATCCGCATCATAGGATATTTGCGGAACAGCAGCACCGCCGCCACCACCGCCGACAGGGCCTGCGCCAGTGCCGTGGCCCAGGCAGACCCGGCCACTCCCCAGCGGAACACAGCCACAAACAGCACGTCCAGGCCAATATTGCTCAGAACGGAGACGATCAGGCAGTACAGCGCTGTCTGGCTGTCTCCCAAGCCCCGGAATGCACTGGAAAACAAATAATACATCAAGGGGCAGATCATGGTGATGAAACTGATCTCCAGATAGGCAGTGGCTTCCTGCAGGGGGCCCTCCGGGGTCCCCATCCACCGCAGGATGGTACCGGAGAAGGTCAGGCCCATCACCATCATCCCTGCCGACAGGAACAGCCCCAGATACAGGCTGTTTACAAAAGCCCTCCGCATCAGTTCCTCGTTCTTCTGGCCAAAGTACCGGCTGATGATGATCCCCACGCCCACATTGATGCCGATCATCAGAGCTGCCAGCAGCAGGATCACCGGCATGGTGCTGCCCACCGCCGCAAGGGCAGTCTGCCCGAGATACCGCCCCACCACGATGCTGTCGGTGATGGAGTAGACCTGATTCAGCAGGTTGCCCATCAATGTAGGAAAGGTAAAGGCCCACAGCAGGGAGATCGGCTTTCCCTCTGTCATATCCAGATTTTTCTTCATGCACATCCTCCTTTGCATCAAAAAAGCTCCTTCAGAATGCCCGCAAGCACGCAACCCCGGTTTCAGGGGGGTCCCTGTTTGCAGCACTCCAAAGGAGCCTTTGTTGATTTGATTTTTCTGATACCAGTGTACCACAGCGGCGCTGATTTGTCCAGCGCTCCGGGGTCAGTGGACAGAGGTGCGGACGAGGGCGCGCTTGAGGCGGGCCTGGGCCAGCTCATATTCGCGCTCATCCAGGTCCTTCCGGGCCAGGATCTCTTCGGCGCGCTTCTTGGAGGCCTCTGCGCGGGCCTGGTCGATCTCCTCGGCCCACTCCCAGGTGGTAGCGACCAGATGGACATCCCCGTTCAGCACGGTGAGCATCCCGCCCATGCAGGCGGCGCGGCGGCGCTGGCCGTCCGCGTCCACGATATGGGCTTCGCCCATACCCAGCGCGGTGCAGTAATCACCATGCTTTGCCAGAATGGCAAGGTCGCCGTCGATGGCACGGCAGACCACCCGTTCCGCCTGACCGTCAAAGGCACAGCCGTCCGGCGTGACCACCGTCAGATGAAAGGTCGTCATGGTTTACCCTTTCTTCGCCTTGGCGAACACATCGTCGATGGTGCCCGCGAACAGGAAGGCGCTCTCGGGCAGGTCATCGCACTCGCCGTTCAGGATCATCCTGAAGCCGCGCAGGGTCTCCTTCAGCGGCACATACTGACCGGGCATACCGGTGAACTGCTCCGCAACATGGAAGCTCTGGCTCAGGAAGCGCTGCACCTTGCGGGCGCGGCTGACGGTCAGCTTGTCCTCTTCGCTCAGTTCGTCCATGCCCATGATGGCAATGATATCCTGCAGCTCCTTGTAGCGCTGCAGCACCTTCTGAACATCGCGGGCGATCTCGTAGTGCTCCTGACCCACGACCTCGGGGCTGAGGATGCGGCTGGTGGAATCCAGCGGGTCCACAGCGGGGTAGATGCCCTGAGATGCAATGTCACGGCTCAGGACCGTGGTGGCATCCAGATGGGTGAAGGTGGTGGCAGGGGCCGGGTCGGTCAGGTCGTCGGCGGGAACGTAGACAGCCTGCACCGAGGTGATGGAACCCTTGCGGGTGGAGGTGATGCGCTCCTGCAGAGCGCCCATCTCAGTGGCCAGGGTGGGCTGGTAACCCACGGCAGAGGGCATACGGCCCAGCAGAGCCGAGACCTCAGAGCCTGCCTGCGTGAAACGGAAGATGTTGTCGATGAAGAGCAGCACGTCCTGATTCTTGACATCGCGGAAGTACTCCGCCATGGTCAGGCCGGACAGGGCCACGCGCATACGGGCTCCGGGAGGCTCGTTCATCTGGCCGTAGACCAGAGCGGTCTTGTTGATAACGCCGCTCTCGGTCATTTCACCGTACAGGTCGTTGCCCTCGCGGGTGCGCTCGCCAACGCCGGTGAACACCGAGTAGCCGTTATGCTCGGTGGCAATGTTATAGATCAGCTCCTGGATCAGGACGGTCTTGCCGACACCGGCACCGCCGAACAGACCGATCTTGCCGCCCTTTGCGTAGGGGCAGATCAGGTCAACGACCTTGATGCCGGTCTCCAGGATCTCTGTGGTGGACTGCTGCTCCTCATAGCTGGGGGCAGGGCGGTGGATGGGCCAGTAGGCCTCCGGGGTGGGGGCAGGCTTATTGTCCACCGGCTCACCCAGCAGGTTGAACACGCGGCCCAGGCACTGGTCACCCACAGGCACCCGGATGGACTCGCCGGTGTCCACGGCATCCGTGCCGCGCACCAGGCCATCGGTGCTGCTCATGGCAATGCAGCGGGCCACATTGTCGCCGGTGAGCTGAGCGACCTCCACCACCAGCTTCTGGCCATGGTTGTCGATCTCAATGGCGTTGAGCAGGTCCGGCAGCTCGCCATCCTTGAACTGGATGTCCAGCACCGGGCCGATGACCTGGATCACCTTGCCGATGTGTTTTTCGGACATAGGCTACAACTCCTTTTTTAGATTTCTGCGCCTGCCACGATCTCGGTGATCTCCTGCGTGATGGCAGCCTGACGGGCGCGGTTGTAATACAGATTCAGATGGTCGATCATTTCGCCCGCGTTCTTGGTGGCGGCATCCATGGCGGTGCGGCGGGCGGCCAGCTCACTGGCCACGCTCTCGCACACGGCACCATAAACGATACCGGCCACATACTCGGGAATGATGGCGCGGAACACTTCCTCGCTGCTGGGCTTGTACAGGATCTGACTGCGGCGGGCAGCGGCCTTCTGCTCCTCGGTGGGCTCAATGGTCAGGGGCAGCACCTCCATGGTGACAGCGGTCTGGATCATCATCGAGTCGAACCGGGTGTAGCAGAGCTTCACTGCGTCGTAATCCCCCTTCAGGTAGCCCTCGGTGATCTTCCGGGAGAGGGCAAAGCACTCACCCACCGAGACATCCGCCGCCAGCAGCACCTCTTCGGTGAACAGGTCGGCCCCGTGGTGGGCAAAGTACTCCTGACTTCTTTTGCCAATGGGCAGCACCGTGACCGGGCCCTGCTGGGCCTCCGCCTGCTTGAGCACGTTGGAGTTATATCCACCGGCCAGGCCGCGGTCGCCTGCAATGACGACCAGCAGGGTGCGTTTGATCTCTGCCCGGCGCAGGTAGGGGCTGCGGGCCCGGGGGTCTGCAGCCGCAATGCCGGTCAGCGTGTCGTGCAGCGTTTCAAAGTAGGGGCGGCTGTGTTCCACCCGCTCCTTGGCACGGCGCATTTTGGAGGAAGCCACCAGCTCCATGGCCTTGGTGATCTGCATGGTACTCTCTACGCTTTTGATGCGCAGCTTGATGTCCTTCATGGAACCTGCCATGCGTTACGCCTCCTTCCCTCAGTGCGCCTTGACGAAGCTCTCGGTGTAAGCGGACAGAACGCCCTTGAGTGCTTCCTCGGTGTCCTTGTCCAGATTGCCGGTGGTGCGGATGGTCTCCATCACAGCGGCACCGGCGGCATCATTCTCGAGATATTCGTACAGGCCCTTTTCGTATTCGGCCACATCAGCCACCTTGACCTTGACCAGAAGATCATGGATGGTGGCATACAGGATCGCCACCTGCTTTTCCACGGGCACGGGAGCCGAGCGGTTCTGCTTGAGCACTTCCACGATGCGCTCGCCCTGTGCCAGACGGGCCTTGGTGTCCGCGTCCAGATCGGAACCGAACTGGGCAAAGGACTGCAGCTCGCGGTACTGGGAGTAGATCAGCTTCAGGGTGCCAGCCACCTTCTTCATGGCCTTGATCTGGGCGTTGCCGCCAACACGGGACACCGAAATGCCGGGGTTGACAGCGGGCATAACGCCCGAGTGGAACAGCTCCGTTTCCAGGAAGATCTGACCATCGGTGATGGAGATGACGTTGGTGGGGATGTAGGCCGAAACGTCACCCGCCTGGGTCTCGATGATGGGCAGAGCCGTCAGGCTGCCGCCGCCCAGCTCATTGGAGAGCTTGGCCGCGCGCTCCAGCAGACGGGAGTGCAGGTAGAAAACATCGCCGGGGTAAGCCTCACGTCCCGGGGGACGGCGGATCAGCAGCGAGAGGGCACGGTAGGCCACCGCGTGCTTGGAAAGGTCATCATAGATGATGAGAACATGCTTGCCCTGGTGCATGAAATATTCGCCCATGGCACAGCCGGAGTAGGGGGCGATATACTGCAGGGGGGACAGCTCGGAGGCCGTGGCGGACACCACGATGGTGTAGCTCATGGCACCGGCCTCGGTCAGGCTCTGCACCAGGTTTGCCACGGTGGAGCGCTTCTGACCGATGGCGACATAGATGCAGATGACATCCTTGCCCTTCTGGTTGATGATGGTATCCGATGCAATGGTGGTCTTGCCGGTCTGGCGGTCGCCGATGATCAGCTCACGCTGGCCGCGGCCGATGGGGATCATGGAGTCGATGGCCTTGATGCCGGTCTGCAGGGGTTCCTTGACCGGCTGGCGGTCGATGATGCCGGGGGCCGGGCTCTCGATGGCCCGGAACTCGGTGGTCTCAATGGGGCCTGCGCCGTCGATGGGCTGGCCCAGTGCATTGACCACGCGGCCGATCATCGCCTCGCCCACGGGCACGGAAACGACCTTGCCGGTGCACTTGACGGTGCTGCCTTCCTTGATGCCGACATCGGAGCCCAGCAGAACGATGGAGACCGTGTTTTCCTCCAGGTTCTGGGCCATACCGTATTCGCCGTTGTCAAACTGAAGCAGCTCACCTGCCATGCACTTTTCCAGGCCGCTGGCCCGGGCGATGCCGTCGCCTACCATGATGACCGTGCCGACTTCGCTCTGCTCGATGACATTCTCGTAGTGCTTGATCTGGGCACGGATGATCTTGGAGATCTCTTCAGGTTTCAGTTGCATTGTCTTGTATTCACCACTCAATTCTTAAAATCTTTCGGGTGGAAATTCGATGGATCACAGTGTCACGGACGCGATATCCCTGCGCAGCGCCGCCAGACGGTTCTGAACCGTTCCGTCCAGCTCGGTGCCCTCGATATCCAGCCGGATGCCGCCCAGCACAGCCGGATCGACCTTTGTTTTCAGGTCGATGGTCTTGCCGGTGAGCTTCTCCAGCTTTTCGTGCAGGCTCTTCACCTGCTGCTCCGTCATTGCCACTGCAGTGGTTGCCGCTGCTTCCAGAATACCGTGTGCCTGATTGTAGCGCACCCGGTAGGCCCGGGCGCAGCCGGGCAGCTCCCGCAGGGTGCCCTTCTCGCACAGGATCTTCAAAAAGTTCAGCACATAGAGGTGGACCCGATCCCGCAGCGCTTCGTCCAGCAGGCCGCAGCGCTCCTTTTTGGGGATGCTGGGGGTGCTGAGCAGATGCAGGTACTCCGGGCTTGCCTTAAAAAGCGCCACGGCCTCGTCCAGCTCGCCCAGAATGCGGGTCTCCAGCCCTTCCTCCGCTGCCAGGTCATACAGGCTTCCGCCGTACATCCTTGCTGTCTCGGTCATGATGCTTCACCCACGTTTTTGATAAATTCGTCGATCAGGTCCTTGTGGTCGGCTTCCTTGATCTCACGCTCGACCACCTTGGAGGCGATCTCCATGGCCATGCCGCCGATCTCGTCCTTTGCCTCGTTCACGGCCTTCTTGCGCTCCTGCGCAATGTCGGCCTCCGCCTTCTGCTTCAGGGCAGCGGCCTGTGCACGGGCCTCGTCCACGATCTCTTCACCGCGGGCGGTGGCCGTTTTCTGGGCACGGGCAACGATCTGGTTGGCCTCGGCGCGGGCATTCTGCAGGTTCTGCTCGTACTCCGCTTTCATGGCCTCAGCCTCGGTGCGCAGCTTTGCAGCATCGGCGATCTGGCTGTCCGCCTTGGCCTTGCGCTCGGCGATCACCTTTTTGACCGGATTCAGCAGGAACTTTTTGAAGATGAGCAGCTGGATCATCAGGTTGCAGATCTGGGCCAGAAAGGTCCAGCCGTCCAGCGTGATCAACGCCTGGTACAGTTCCATAAGCGTCTCCTTTCGTTCTTTTGTAAAAGGTTCCGCTTATGCCAGGAACTTCATAAACATGCCGGGTGCCAGGAAGATCAGCAACAGGCCGGTAACAAAGCCGTAAATACCGGTGGTCTCGGAAAGTGCAACGCCCAGGATCAGGGTGCTGGTCACGTCGCTCTTGCACTCAGGCTGGCGGCCCACGGCCTCACAGGCAGCGGCGGCAGCGTTGCCTTCGCCGATACCGGGGCCGATACCTGCGATCAGTGCGCAGCCTGCGCCGATGCCGCAGCCTGCCAGGGCGATACCACGAGCAAGGTACTGAAAGTCAGTCATAAGTTTTGTCCTCCAAAAAAGTTTTTGTTTTGGGAGATGCCGTTGTGAGGGCTTAGTCCTCACCGGCAGCACGTTTGATGAAAATTGCGGTCAGGGTACAGAAGATGAACGCCTGAATGCAGCCGCCGAACCAGTCGAAATACAGGCCCGTAAAGGCCGGGATGCCGATCTGGAACAGCTGGATCTGGCTCAGGAAGCCGGGCAGCCAGCCAAAGATGACATGGCTCAGGCTTGCCAGCGCCCAGTACAGCAGTGTGGAAATGACAGTACCGGACAGGATGTTGCCAAAGTGACGGAACGCCATGCTGACGGGGGTCGAGATCTCCGACAGCACATTGATGGGTGCCATGATGAAGATCGGGTCCAGCAGGCCCTTCAGATAGGAAAGGATGCCGTTGGTCTTGATCTTGTAATACATGATCAGCACAAACACCACAATGGCCCACGCAGCCTCGGTGTTCAGGTCGGCCGTGGGGCTCCACAGGCCAATGACACTGATGAGGTTGCAGCCGATGCTCAGAGCGAAGATCGAGCCGATCAGGGGGATATACTTGTCAAAGTGATACCCCATATTGTCGTGCACGAACTGATCCAGCCGCTCCACGATGAACTCGGCCGCGGCCTGCCGCTTTGAGACATTTTCCAGCTTGAGGTTGCTGCCCAGCCAGATGGCCAGGCCCGAAAGCAGCGCCATGACGATCCAGGTAGTGACTAGGGTCTGGGTGATCTTGAGATCGCCCAGCAGGGGGATATCGGTATGGATGGTATACAGGATCTTTGCGCCGTTCAGTTCCATTTGTTACGTTTCACCCCCTTTGTCACGGGGCTCAGCCTCCGGCTCCGGGGCGGGTTCGGGGTCGTCCTCCACAGAGACATCCACCGAGGGCCCGGCCGGTGCAAGGGGCTTGTACTTGCCGGTTATTTGCAGGTAGTAGATCGTAACACGCGGGAACAGCAAGGGCAGAACGCTGGCAAAGGGCTGGAAGCAGGGTGCCCCGATGGACACGATGATCCACACCGCCTGCAAAAGCATTCTGACGTTGTAGGAAGCTTGTAATGTGGCTTTGCGCCGTTTCTCATCCTGCTCGTCGATGACCTTCTGACACACGATGCAGATGCCCGCAAAGTTGCCGATGGCCACGGCCGCGCCGATGAGACTGCCCAGAACGACAGTGTAATCAAATTTCACCCAGCCAACCAGGTGCAGCGCCGCAAAGGCCACCCACAGGGCAGCGGTGCAGATGGCCGTGCCGCAGGCGATGCGCGTCAGCTCCTTTTTGGATTCCGGCTGTAGTTTCATAAAGGGGAACCTCCTGTGATGTTTACTGATGTGAGTTGAACCCCACCCGCTTCGGTTTTTCCTTTTTGGCGCGGTCCAGGTGTTCCTTGGCAAAATACCAGAAGTTCTGCGCCCCGGAGGCAAGGCCCAGCAGGATGGCCGGCAGGAACACCCATTCCGGCCAGCTCCAGCTGTTCACCGCCCACCAGGCTCCGCCCAGGCACATGACCAGCGGCAGCAGCATATTCAGGCCCAGCTGGGTCAGCCAGACAAGATCTTCCAGCGCCTTGTACCAGCCCTTCATGCGGTGTCGCCCTCCCTCTGTGCGCAGGCCCGAAACAGCAGCCCGCCGCACCCTTTCGCAATGGTTTCGCTCCGGTTAAGAAGCTCATATGGATAGTATAATTCAATTCACTGAACTTTTCAATCAATTTTCCACCGATTTTTGGTAAAACTTCATAGTTCGTTCACACTAACGCCATAATTGTACGTCCACGGTGGAGTATGTCCGTCTCCGGCAGCATCGATACCAAAAATATGATAGGTTTCTTGTGCAAAACACAAAAAACCGCCCAGCTCATTTGAGAGCCGGGCGGCGGTTATCCTGGAAGTGCGGGGGTCAGCTGTCCTTGCGCTTGATCCACACCTGCGTGCCGTAGAAGGGATTGGCAGTGCCAAGGCACAGGCCCTGGTCGGTGGTGGCGAATGCCCGCAGACCATGGTTATAGGGGTCTCCAAAACCGTCCACGGTGATGGTCTGGAAGTTCACGCCGTCCTCCGAAACATACAGGTCAAAGCCCTGCTTTGCCTTGCGCATGTAGTTGAGCAGCCGGATGGCACTGGCGATGTTGCTAACCGTGATGTTCTTGAACACGAATTTGTAGGAAAACTTGATGGTCTGGGCCAGCGTGTCGGGGTTCCCGTTGCCGTCGGGGTCCGTCGCCTGCAGTGCCTTCATCAGGGTCTTGAGATATTCCCACTGGGTCTTCCACTGCGCAGGGGTGCGCGTTAGCAGGTTGCCATTGACGAACTGACCAACGCACTCCAGCATACTGCTGGTGTCAAAGGTGCCCACATACAGCTTGCCATCGTACACCTGCATCCGCCAGATGTACTGGTTCTCGTTGCGCCCAAAGCCGGACCCCAGCCCGGACAGGCTGCCGGAGGGGAACATCTTGGTGGCATTGCCCACCACAAGCTCCATGTTCTCGTCCCTGTCCATGCGGTACAGGTTCACCGACTGTTCCAGATTGGCGTTGATGAACCGGCAGTCCAGTCCGCCGCCAAACTGACCGTCGGCGTTCTTGCCGGTCTTGGCAAAGAGGATACGCTCCAGTGCGATCTCTTCATCGTTGTACTCACCAATATAGAGGTGGTCGTTGTACACGATCAGGTTCGCCGCACCGGAGCGGGTGCGTTCCGGGTCGATGCCGAAGGTGTAGCGGGCACCATCTTTTTCCTGATCGCCTGCCACGGGTGTCCATGTGAAGCTGCCGTCGGGGTTCTGATCGCCCCGCACCAGTGCAAAGGACTGCATGGTGTTGTCGTCCGGCATATTGTCCTCGGTGCCGGTGCAGATGGAAACATACAGGCGGCCGTTGAACTCAGCCATATCCCAGATGCTGCCGCCGTAGATGCTGTCGGCGTAGTGATAGGCGGGGTAGTTGAACAGGCTGTCGGAATCCGCGATCTGGGTAAAGCCCTTTTCCGGATCGGAGGAGATCAGCAGGGCGGCGCTGCTCTTGCCGGTGGCGGCATCCATGGTTACGTTGCTGATGACCAGCTGATCCTTGTAGACGCACATACCGCGGATGCCCACGGAGATGCCCTGCTGGTAGGCTGCGGCATAATCCTGCACACTGTTCAGACCGATATACACCGGCTTGCACTCGTCGGTGGCGGGGTCCACCTGCCAGATGCTGGGCAGAAAGCCGATGCCGCCGCCACCCACACTGCCGCAGAAGTACAGCTTGCCGTTATACTCCAATGCGTTGCGGAACAGGGGTGTGTAACCGTTGTAGGAGCCGGACATCAGCACCTTGGTCTCGCCGGTCTTGGTGTTGATCTTCACCAGCACGCCCTTGGGCCGGCCGCCATCCTCCTCGGTCAGAAAGAAGGTGCCGTTGTAAAGGGCATCAAAGGTGGCGGCAAGCACCTTGTCGTCGTATTCGTCGCCCAGACTGCTCTTCATCAGGGAGAGGGTGTTGCCGATGGCGGCATAGCAGGTGCCCACATACAGCCAGTCGCCGTAGCCGACCGCTGACCATGCGTAGTTCTGACCCCGGTCACCGGCGTTGTAGGCGGCATCCTCCGGGTCAGTCACAACCGCCACTGCACCGTCTCCCAGATAGTCCACGATGCCGTCTGCGGTTTTGACATCCTTTTCCGGGTGGGTGATCTTCTCAAACGTCTGGTCGTCCTTGCTGTAAAAGAAAGTGTTGCTTTCGTCAAGAGGTTCCAGAGTGGTCAGTTCCTGCCAGCCATCGGCCTGCCCGACCGCCTCCGTGCCTTCCGCCGACACCAGAAGCTGCACCGGCAGAGCGGACAGCATCGCTGCTGCCAGCACGCCGCTGATGACACGTTTCCAGTTCATATCGTTCTCCTTATCTACTCTGCCATTTTTTCAAAAACATGAAAGAGCTGTCAATGTTTTTCATTGTAGCACAGTCCTGTCGGAAGTGCAAAGGTGCCTTGCGGCTTTTTGCGGATGATTCTTGTAAAATATGTGTGGAAGTCCGCAAAAAAGCCGCCCGGCTCCTGCGAACCGGGCGGCAAAAGGCAAACTTATGAAAATGATTTACCAGAGGTTTGCGGTCTCGTTGTACAGGCCCTCGTAGCTCTTGGCAGAGAGGTCCCAGCTGAAATCGCATTCCATGTCGTGCTTGACGAGGTTGTTCCAGTCCTCTTTGTTGTAGTAGCGATCCTGTGCACGGCAGCAGGCATCGTACAGCTCATGGGCGCTGTAACCGGCAAAGGTAAAGCCGTTGCCCTCGCCCAGCGTGCAGTCATGGATGGAATCCCGCAGGCCGCCGGTCTCACGGACGATGGGAGGCGTGCCGTAGCGGCAGGCCACCATCTGTGCCAGGCCGCAGGGCTCACTCTTGGAAGGCATGATGAACACGTCTGCACCGGCGTAGATCTCCTGAGACAGGGCGGGCTCAAAGCCGATGTAGGTGCCCACGCGGCCCGGATGACGGGCGCACAGGTCAGAGAAGAAGGTCTCGTACTGGTTCTCGCCGCTGCCCAGAATGACCAGCTCGATGCCGCGGTCCACCAGACCGTCGGCAATGCTCTGCACCAGGTCAAAGCCCTTCATGCCGACCATGCGGCTGACCATGGCAAAGACGGGGCTGCCATCCTTGTGCAGGCCAAACTTGTCCTGCAGGGCTTCCTTGCACTTTGCCTTGCCCTCTTCAACGTTGGTCACATCGTAGTTGAAGGGGATCTTGGGGTCGGTGGCGGGGTTATTGGCCTCCATATCGATGCCGTTCAGGATGCCGCAGAGCTTATACTGCTTTTCCCGCAGCAGGGCATCCAGACCGTAGCTGAACCAGGGGTCCAGGATCTCCTGTGCGTAGGTGGGGCTGACGGTGGTGATCTTATCTGCCGTCTCAAAGGCGCCCTTCATAAAGTTGGCGCAGCCATCGTACTCCACGATGTGCTGGTCACGGCGGCCGATGCCGCAGGTATCCTCCAGGATATCGGTGCCGTACTTGCCCTGATAGGCGATGTTGTGAATGGTGAAGATGGTCTTGATCCGGTTAAACTTATCCAGATGGCGGTAGTACAGGTTCAGGTAAACGGGAACCAGTGCGGTCTGCCAGTCGTTGCAGTTGATGATATCGGGGGTGAAGTCGATGTAGAACAGGGTCTCCAGCACAGCGCGGGAGAAGAAGGCGAAGCGCTCGCCGTCATCGTAGAAGCCGTACAGGCCGCGGCGCTTGAAGTAATACTCGTTGTCCAGGAAGTAGTAGGTCACGCCGTTGACCTCAGCCTTGAACAGGCCGCAGTACTGGCTGCGCCAGCCCACGGGCACCGAGTAGTTGGTGACATACTCCAGCTTGTCGCGCATTTTCAGGTCGCCGTACAGCGGCATGATGACGCGGGCATCCACGCCGTCCTTGACCAGAGCCTTGGGCAGGGAGCCTGCCACATCGGCCAGACCGCCGGACTTGGCAAAGGGGGTCGCTTCCGAAGCGGCATACAGGATCTTCATAGTATTTCTCCTTTCCAGAAAAAAGGGCGGATACACAAAGAGCGGGCGGGGGCGCAAAGGCCCCCGCCCCTCTTTGAGAGGGGCTACCGGGGAGGGGAGCCGCCCCTGTGAAAGTTTCAGTGTATCAGGCTCAGACGGTGTGGTTCTTCTGAACATAGACCGGGAAGCTCTCGGTACCGGAGAGCTTCTTGTCGGCGGTCACACGCACGTTCTTATCGGTGACAACGCAGTCCAGCTGAGTGCCTGGTTCCACAACGGTATCCTGCATCAGGACACAGTTTCTGACCACAGCACCCTTCTTGACGCGAACGCCGCGGAACAGCACGCAGTTCTCCACGGTGCCCTCGATGACACAGCCATCGGCCAGCAGGGAATTGCTGACGGAAGAGCCGTTGACGTAGCGCACGGGGTTGTCATCACGGATCTTGGTGTAGACAGGGCTCTCCTTGGGGAACAGAGCGTTCAGGTTCTTCTCATCGATGAGCTTGAGGTTCTCATCAAAGTAGCTCTTCATGTCGCAGACATGGGCCACATAGCCGGTGTACTCCAGCGCACGGATGTTCAGGATGTTGACGTTGTGGGCCAGGATGTCACGCTCAAAGTAGATCAGGCCGCGGGAGGTCGCATCCTTGACCAGCTTGATCAGGGTCTCGCGCTCCAGAACGTAGATGTTCAGGTCCAGGTTCTGGACACCGGGGCGGTAATCGTTGAACAGCAGCTCAGTCACACGGCCATCGGCATCCACAGTCAGGGTGTAGTTGTCGTTCTTGCGGCCCTCGGGGATCTCGGTCTTCTGGTAGGCGATGGTCACATCCGCGCCGCTTGCCTGATGGGCAGCCAGCAGGGCGTTGAAATCGTAGTTGATGGCGATGTTGGCATCGCTCATCACAACGTACTTCTCCTTCTGATTCTCCAGGTAGCTCAGGATGGAGCCCAGAGCCTCCACACGGCCGGAATAGATGCGCACGCCCTTTTCTGCAAAGGGAGGCACGATGTTCAGGCCGCCGTGACGGCGGGCCATATCCCACTCACGGCCGGTGCCCAGATGATCCATCAGGGAGTGGTAGTTCTTGCGCACCACGATGGAGACATTGGAGATGCCGCAGTTTGCCATGCTGGACAGCATAAAGTCCACCATGCGGTAGCGGCCTGCAAAGGGGATCGAAGCCATGGTGCGCTCAGTCACAAGCTCCGGTACGGTGTTATCATAGCTGTTGGGGAAAATGATGCCCAACGCATTGTTGTTCTGGCTCAGCATACTTCCTCGCCCTCCTTGACGGAATCAAATACTTTGGCACCCTCTTTTACGGTAGCGCCTGCGCCAACGGTAAGGCCGGTACCCACATGTGCAATGGGGCCCTCGCCGCCGATCTTGGCACCGGCACCCACCACAACGTCCTCAGCCAGGATGCAGCGCTTGACCACGGCGCCTGCCTTGACCACAACGCCATCCATCAGGACAGCATCCTCAACGGTAGCGCCCTCTTCCACGGTAACGCCTGCGCTCAGGACAGAGTGCTGGACGCGGCCATAGATCTGGCAGCCCTCGGTGATGAGGGAATCCTGCACCACGGCGCGGGGGCCGATCTTCTGGGCGGGCAGCACGGGGTTGCGGCTGTAGATCTTCCACTTCTTGTCGAAGATATCAATGCCGGAGTTCTCGGGGTCCAGCACTTCCATGTTGGCTTCCCACAGGCTGTCGATGGTGCCCACGTCACGCCAGTAGCCGTTGAAGTGGTAAGCATACATCTTGCGGCCATCCCGCAGCAGAGCGGGGATGATGTTCATGCCAAAGTCGTTCTTGGAGTTGGGATCAGCCTCGTCCTCTTCCAGGTACTTCTTCAGCACATCCCAGTTGAAGATGTAGATGCCCATGGAAGCCAGGTTGGACTTGGGAACCGGGGGCTTCTCCTGGAACTCGGTGATCTTATCGTTCTCGTCTGCCACCATCAGGCCGAAACGGGAAGCTTCCTTCCAATCGACCTCCATGACAGCCACGGAGAACTCCGCGCCCTTTTCCTTGTGGAAGCGCAGGAAGTCGGCGTAGTCCTGCTTGCAGATCTGGTCACCGGACAGGATGATGACGTACTCGGGATCATAGCTGTCGATGAAGCTGATGTTCTGGTAGATGGCGTTTGCAGTGCCCTTGTACCAGTCGGTGCCCTTTGCCTGCTCGTAGGGGGGCAGGGTGTGCACGCCGCCGTACAGGCGGTCCAGATCCCAAGGCTGGCCGTTGCCGATGTACTCGTTCAGCTTCTGGGGCTGATACTGGGTTGCGATGCCCACAGTATCAATGTTGGAGTTGACGCAGTTGGACAGCGGGAAGTCCACGATGCGGTATTTGCCGCCGAACCCCACTGCAGGTTTTGCCGTTTTCTGTGTCAGCGCGTACAAGCGCGAGCCACGTCCGCCGGCAAGGATCATTGCCACAATTTCTTTTGCCATAGCTTTATTCTCCCCTTTTACACATTTCCGGATTTATTGGATTTGGAAATGGTTTGACTGTGTTGTGCGGATGCGCCCCCGGTCACTCCTCGGTCTTGGCGGCCTTTTTGGCGCGGGGCTTGCGGGCAGGCTTTTCGGCTGCCGCGGGGGCAGCTTCAGCGGGCTCGGCTTTGGGTTTGCGGCCCCGCTTGGCGGGTGCTGCTTCGGGTGCGGCAGCGGCTTCTGCCTTGGGCTTCCGGCCGCGCTTGGCCGGAGCCTTTTCAGGTGCAGGTTCCGCTTCTGCCTTTGCCTTGCGGGTGGAGGTCTTTTTGGGCTTTTCCTCCTTCACGGCAGGCTCAGCCTTGGCGGTCTTCGTGGTCTTGGCGGCTGTCTTCTTGGCAGCGGTCTTTTTCACGGTCCGGGCCGTCTTGGCCGGATCTGCTGCCTTGCGGGTGCGCTTGGTGGGCACCTCAAAATACAGGGTGCTCATGGGCGGCAGGGTGATGGTAATGCTCTGCTCAAAGCCATGCAGGGGCTTCTTGTGGGTGCGCACGGACTTGTTATGGACCGCGCCGGAACCGCCGAAGGCCTCGTCATCGCTGTTCAGCACTTCCTTGTATGTACCTGCCACGGGTGCGCCCAGGGCATAGCCCTCGCGCAGGACGGGGTTGAAGTTGCAGACCACCAGGATCTGCTTGCCGTTTGCGTCCTTGCGCAGGAAGGCGATCACACTCTGTTTGGAGTCATCGGGCACGATCCACTGGAAGCCCTCCCAGCTGTAATCGATCTGCCAGAAGGCGGGGTGCTCTTTATAGAAGGCGTTCAGGGTCTTGACGTAGTTCTGCAGCTCGGTGTGCTTGTCGTAGTCCAGCAGCATCCAATCCAGCTGCTTTTCCTCGTTCCACTCCGTGAACTGGCCAAACTCCTGCCCCATGAACAGCAGCTTCTTGCCGGGGTGGGCCATCATGTAGCCGAAGAAGGTGCGCAGGTTGGCAAACTTGGCATCGTACTCGCCCGGCATCTTGTTGATCAGGCTGCCCTTGCCGTGCACCACTTCGTCGTGGCTGATGGGCAGCACAAAGTTTTCGCTGAAGGCATAGAAGAAGCTGAAGGTGACCTTGTTGTGGTTGCCCGCGCGGAAGAGCGGGTCGGTCTTCATGTAGCTGAGCATGTCGTTCATCCAGCCCATGTTCCACTTGAAGTTGAAGCCCAGGCCGCCGTCGCTGGCCGGTTTGGTGACCATGGGCCATGCGGTGGACTCCTCCGCGATCATGCACTTGTGGGGGTGGCGGCCCAGAACCGTATCGTTCAGCTTGCGCAGGAAAGCAACTGCTTCCAGGTTCTCCTTGCCGCCATTCTTATTGGGCTCCCATTCGCCCGGCTTGCGGTTGTAATCCAGATACAGCATGGAGGCCACGGCATCCACGCGCAGACCATCGATGTGGTACTGCTCCAGCCAGTACAGTGCGCTGGAGATCAGGAAGCTCTGCACCTCGCTGCGGCCGAAGTCGAACACCATGGTGCCCCACTCCTTGTGCTCGCCGCGCTTGGGGTTGGGGTCCTCGTAGCAGGCTTCTCCATCAAAGTTGTACAGGCCGAAGCCATCCTTCGGGAAGTGGGCGGGCACCCAGTCCATGATGACACCGATGCCGGCCTCATGCATCTTGTCCACAAAGGCCATGAAGTCCTTGGGGGTACCGTAGCGGCTGGTGGGGGCAAAATAGCCCGTGACCTGGTAGCCCCAGCTGCCGTCGAAGGGATACTCCATCACGGGCAGAAGCTCCACATGGGTGTAGCCCATCTCCCGGATGTAGGGGATCAGCTCGTCGGCCAGCTCGGAATAGTTATAAGGAACCTTCTCGTCCTTCAGCTTCCAGCTGCCCGCGTGCATCTCGTAGATGTTCATCGGGCCGTTGATCACGTCTGCCTTTTTCTGGGCCGCCTGCCAGGCATCATCGTGCCAGGCAAAGCCGGTGATATCGTAGACCTTGCTGCCGTTGGAGGGCCGGGTCTCCGCGTGGAACGCATAGGGATCGGCCTTGTAGAGCAGGTCGCCGCCCCGGGTGGTCACACAGTATTTGTAGACATCGTATTCCTTTACGCCGGGAATGAACAGCTCCCAGACAGAATCCCCGTCCACTTTGCGCATCGGGTGGCTGCCCGGCTTCCAGCTGTTGAAATCGCCCACCACACTGATGGCGGCTGCATGGGGTGCCCAAACACGGAACACCACACCGGACTCTCCGGCGCGGGTCTCAAGGTGTGCACCAAAGTAACGGTATGCTTCGCAGTTGTTGCCCTGCTTGAACAGATAAATCGGCAGATCCGAGGGATCTTTCTGGATCTTTTCTTCCGTCGGTCTCATAAACAGCTCCTCCCCGTACAGGCCGCAGTGAGCCTATACCTTTGTACTCTCTTATATTAAAGAATTTTGTCCGATTTTTCAAGGGCTTTCCGTCAAAATCTACTATAATCTTTTCGTCAATATTTTTTCATTGTGGTCAACTTATCCAATTTTACACAAGAATTCTCGGCAAACTTTACAGAATATAGGGCAAAAAGAAAGACCCGCCTCATTTTTCCTGTAAATCCAGGAAACTGAAGCGGGTGCTTTTTCAAATTTTTCCGTGTGCTATGCGGTTCAGCCTACAACGTAAACGTTGACCTGAATGGCTCCGTTGATGACCGACTCTGCGTAGGTCTCATAGAACAGATCCACCAGGATCTGGCCCTTCTGCACCGCGATACCGGTGTCGGTGGCAACGGCATAACCGTAAACAAAGCTGCCGTCCGTGGAAGTGATGTACAGCAGCGTGCCATAGGGGATGACGCTGGGGTCAACGGCAACGGTGCCGTAGCCCAGGCCCAGGCCCGACGAGCCCTTGCCCGTGCGGGAATAATAGCCCGTGGCCTTGCCGGTGAGGACCTGGCTGTACGAGGCGGGGGCGTTGGTGGTGCCGTCCGGCCCGGTCAGAGGAGAAACGGGCGCACCGGCACCATAGGTCTTGATGACATGGTCGGTGGGCTCCACCGTGGTGGTCACATCCACCACCATGCTGTTTTCCAGCTCGCCGTCCACATACTTTTCGCGGGTGGTCACGGTCTGCTGACCCTCCGCCCCATGCTGCAGGGTGGTGGCCCGGCCGGTGTTGCGGAAGTACAGGCTGGTGTAGATATACTGGGTGTCATAGGGGATGGTCTGGGTCTCCACCTTGTCCTGGTAGTCCACCCGGTGCACCGTGATCTCACTGCCCGCAGTGACCAGCTGATCCAGCGCAGGCTCGGTGTAGTCATCTGCCTCCAGGGTGATGCCGGCGCGCTCCAGCGCTTCGGCAACAGTGCCAAAGGCCATCTTCACCGGGTACTCCTGGCCGTCGGCCTGGATGTTCACGGTGAAGGCCCGCTCAATGTTCAGGGTGGCAAGATTGCCGCTGAACGCGGTGTAGTAAACGTGGTCGCCCTCTTCGGCCTCAATGCCGGAAAGGCTCATGACGCGGGCAGGGTCAGTCTCACTGCTGACCACCAGCTGACGCGCACCATCGGAGTCGGTGACGTAGGTCAGCCGCAGATTCGCGGCGGTCACAGCCAAAGTGAACACAAGGCTCACTGCCATGACGCAGAACGCCAGCACACGGGGTGTGACCGCACGAGCGCGGTCAGACAATGCTTTTTGAAATTTGACGGAAGCGATACGAGACAACTCCTCTCTTTTCATCATTTTGGAATGCGGCGGGCTCTTCCTTTGCCCGCAAAGCGCAGGGCATTTTTCCCTGCAAAGGGCCGTCTTTTTATACGGCGTTTTACTTCCTGAGAAATAAAATTTAGACGCTCCAACGTGTGTATGATCCGTTGAGCGGGCACTATTTTAGCAGACGACGGCCCATTTGTCAAATCTGTGCGCTTCTGCTTGACAATTGTTTCACATAGTTTTTTGTGCAATCTGTACATTGTTTTCCCTGATTCAGAATGATTTCGGGCGTTTCCTTCTGAAATTTTCCCAAAAAATTGGTCGTATTCGTTCATAATTTTTTAACATTTCAAGTCTGTTTCCCGGGGAGAAATCGCCGGGCTCTTTTGCACATTCCGGCGCATCAATCATGCGTAATCCGACATTTTGCGGCACAAATTCCCCGCTGTTTTCCTGCCGGAAATAATGGGGAGTTTCTCCGCAGTTTCTGTCGAAAACCGGCTTCCAGCAAAATGCCGAAAGGTAAAAAACGCCATAAAAAAAGACCGCGCTTCCGTGCCCTGCCGCAAACCGGTACAATGGGGTCAAAAAGAAGAAAGGAAGGTTTTTATGCAGATCAAGATCACTCCCCGCACGCTGGGCGGCACCGAATTCACAGCCCAGCCCGCCCGGCTGCACCTGGGCGCACAGAACGCCGAGGGCGTGGACCGGCTGGTGTTCCAGCTGCCTGCGGAATGGGCCGGGTGCAGCGTCACCCTGCACATCCGCCACAGCGACGGCACCCTTGCCGCCCCCCTTGTGCTGGACGCAGCGCACAGCGCGCCCGTGGGCCGCAGCTTCACCGGCTGGCCCGCCGGGCAATGGATGCTGGCCGCCACCGACGGCAGCGGCTATACCGCTTACACCCGCCCGGGCCGGTACGATGTCTACGACATCCTGCCCACCGATGGCACCGAGGAGGAGCCCAGTCCCTCGGTGTACGAACAGTTCATCGCCCAGGTATCGGGGCAGGCCGATGCGGCGGTGCAGGCGGCCCAGAACAGTGCCGCCAGTGAGGCCAGTGCCGCCCGGCAGGCGCAGGCCGCTGCCGACGCTGCCGAGCGGGCATCACTGAATGGCAGCCGTGCCGCGACCTCGGCTTCCCGCGCCGAGAACGCCGCCCTGCGTGCCGAATCCTTTGCGCCCGAGGACGGCACCCTGCTCAGTGTCAACGGCAAAGGCGGCGCAGTGGTGCTGGACGCGCAAGATGTAGGCGCGCTGCCTGCCCCGGTGGCCCCGCAGGCTGGTGCCCTCCTGCGGGTGCTGTCCATCCGCAGCGATGGCAGTCTGGTGGTGGACACCGTCACTCCCGCCGCCCTCAAGACCCTGCTGGAGGCCACCTGATGTTCACGGTGCTGGATGTCTCCCGCTGGCAGGGCCGCATAGACTGGGATACCGTAAAAGCCAGCGGCAGGGTCCACGGCGTGATGCTGCGCGCACTGGGCAGCAGAAGCGGCATGCCCTACATCGACCCCATGTTTGAAACAAACTACTCTGCCTGCACCCGGCTGGGCATCCCGGTGGGGGTCTACTATTACAGCTGTGCCGTTACCGCTCCACAGCGGGATGCCGAGCTGGCCCTCCTGCACGATGCCCTCAGGGGAAAGCGGCTTCAGCTGCCTGCTGCCATCGACATGGAGGATGCCCGCCTGCGTGCCCTGACACCGGACGCGCTCTCCACCCTTGTTGCCGGGGCGGCACGGCAGCTGGAGCACTGGGGCCTGTACGCCATGGTATACACCTACACCCATTTTGCAGATACTGCCCTGCACATGGACACGCTGGCCTCCTTCGACCTCTGGCTGGCGGACTACCGGGGCAAACGCCCGGCCCGCAGGCACGGAATGTGGCAGTACACCAGCAGGGGCAGGGTACCCGGCATCTCCGGCCCCGTGGACCTGAGCCGCACCGAAAAGGATTATCCCGCCCTGCTCCACCGGGCGGGGCTCGACCGTACCATCCTATAAAAGAAAGGAGTTCCCCATGAAGAAATGCAAGATCTCTCCCGCCACGCTGGCCCGCACGGCGGCGCTGGCACTGGCGCTGACCAATCAGGTGCTCAGCGCCACCGGCCACCGTGTCCTGCCCATTGAATCGGCAGAGCTGGAGCAGCTGGTCTCCACCGGCCTGACCATTGCCACCGCACTGGTCAGCTGGTGGAAGAACAATTCCTTCACCCCGGAGGCCATCGAAGCCGATGACTTCCTCTGCCAGCTGAAGGAGCACAAATAACCAAAAAGGGACGATGCTTTTGCGGCATCGTCCCTTTTTGGTTATCTGCTTTTGTTCTGAAGCACCGGCTCAGGAAATGGCATCCACGTCCCACTTCATGCGGACGGCATCCGCGCCGTCCAGTTTGATATTCAGTGCACCGGCATTGTCCAGCACCTGCTCCGGGGTGCGGGCACCGCACAGCACATGCAGGCCGGGGATCATCCGGGCCGTCAGGGCAATGACCAGCTGGGCCATGGTGCAGTCGTATTTCCCGGTCAGGTCGTCCCACTTGGCCAGCAGGTCCAGCGCCTGCTTCCGGCGGGCAGGCTGGAAGCTGGGGTTGCTGTTCCGGGTGCTGCCCTCGGGGAAAGTGGTCTCCATGGTGACCTTGCCGGTGAGCAGACCCTGCTCCAGCGGGGAGTAGGCCTGCACCGAAACACCCAGTTCCCTGCAGGTGGGCAGGAGCTGCTTTTCGATGCGGCGGGTCAGCAGGCTGTACTTTTCCTGAATGACATCCAGCTGGCCGTACCGGCAGTAGCCCCGGATGAGATCCGCCGTCACATTGGACGCACCAATGGCGCGGATCTTGCCCTGCTCCTTCAGCTTCATCATGGCCTCCACGGTCTCCTCCAGCGGATAGAGGCCGAGGTCCGGGCTCTGCCAGTGGGTGTACAGCACATCCAGGTGGTCTGTGCCCAAACGGCGCAGGCTGTCCTCCACGTCCTCAATGATGCTCTGCGCCGAGAGGTCCCGGTAGACGGCGGTGCCGTCCACGACCTTGTGGAGCACCGGCGTTTCGTGCCGCCACTCCAGGCCGCATTTGGTGGAGAGCACCACCTTGTCCCGGTCGATGTGCTTCAGGGCCTCGCCCACCACGGTCTCGCTGTGGTACAGGCCGTAGATGGGCGCGGTGTCGATCCACCGGATGCCCTGCTCCACAGCAGTCTGGATGGCTTTGACCGAAAGGGCATCATCGTTGTCGCCCCACCAGCTGCCGCCGCCGATGGCCCAGGTGCCCATGCCCAGAAAAGGCACTTCGATGCCGCTGCGGCCAATGTTCAGGTTTTCCATATACGTTTCCCTCCATGCCAGCAGTGTTCCCCGCAATGGGAACCATTCATACAGAGGCTGGCATCTTTTGTTGTATTTTTGTTTTTTATAAAAAAGAGAACTGCGGTGCGAGTCAGCTCCGCACAGCAGCTCTCTTTTTTCCAATCAGATATTGCCGAACTCGCTCAATTCCAGCGTGTCGTTGTGGGTCTCAGCCCAGCGGACGGCCCAATCAGAGGTGAACAGCAGCAGACGGTTGCCCTTCATATCCTCCACAGCCTTGGTATCGCTGGTCAGATCCAGGTCGCGCAGGTTGTAGGTGTCGGGGTCGTTCTTCACCCAGCGCAGCTGCTCAAAGGGCAGCTGCTGCATCCGGATCTCCACGTTGTACTCGGTGTTCAGGCGGTACTCCAGCACTTCCAGCTGCAGCACGCCGACCACGCCGACCACGACCTCCTCCATGCCGCCGCCGACTTCGCGGAAGATCTGGATGGCACCCTCCTGGGCGATCTGCTCCATACCCTTCACGAACTGCTTGCGCTTCATGGTGTCCTTCTGCTCGATGCGGGCAAAATGCTCCGGTGAGAAAGTGGGGATGCCCGCAAACTCGACCTTCTTTTTGCCGGTGCACAGGGTGTCGCCGATGGAGAAGATGCCCGGGTCAAACAGGCCGATGATATCGCCCGCGTAGGCCTCATCCACGATGGCGCGATCCTGCGCCATCAGCTGGGTGCCGGTGGCAAGCTTGATGTTCTTGCCCTCCTGCACGTGGTAGGCCTCCATGCCGCGCTCGAACTTGCCGGAGCAGATGCGCATAAAGGCGATGCGGTCACGGTGGGCCTTGTTCATGTTGGCCTGGATCTTGAAAATGAAGGCCGAGAACTCGTCGCGGCAGGGGTCCACCGGCTCGCCGGTCAGGCTGTCCACACGGGCCAGCGGGGTGGGGGTGAGCCGCAGGAAGTTTTCCAGGAAGGGCTCCACGCCGAAGTTGGTCAATGCAGAGCCAAAGAACACAGGGCTCAGCTCACCGCGCAGCACCTTGTCGAGGTCAAATTCCTCGGCAGCGCCGTCCAGCAGCTCGATCTCGTCCACCAGCTGCTGGTGCAGGTAGGGGGTCAGCAGCTCGTCCAGTGCGGCATCGCCCAGCTCAGCCTCGGTCTCGTTGACCTTCTTCACGCCGTTGGCGCGGCCGTCGCTGGAGAAAGCCAGCACCTTGCGGGTGTTGCGGTCGAACACGCCCTTGAACTCCTTGCCGCAGCCGATGGGCCAGTTCATGGGGTAGGTCTTGATGCCCAGGATCTCCTCGATGTTCTCCATCAGCTCAAAGGGATCGCGGGCTTCGCGGTCCATCTTGTTGATGAAGGTGAAGATGGGGATATGGCGCAGGGTGCAGACCTTGAACAGCTTGATGGTCTGGGCCTCAACGCCCTTTGCCGCATCGATGACCATGACAGCGGAGTCCGCTGCCATCAGGGTGCGGTAGGTATCCTCCGAGAAGTCCTGATGGCCCGGGGTATCCAGAATGTTCACGCACTTGCCTGCATAGTTGAACTGCAGGACAGAGGAAGTGACAGAAATACCGCGCTGCTTCTCGATGTCCATCCAGTCGGACACAGCGTGCTTGGCGCTCTGCTTGCCCTTGACGGAGCCGGCCTGATTGATGGCTCCACCGTACAGCAGCAGCTTTTCGGTCAGGGTCGTTTTGCCGGCATCGGGGTGGCTGATGATCGCAAACGTCCGGCGGCGCTCGATCTCTTCACGATTTGTCATATATTGATTTCTCCTAAATTGATGGGGGATATTTGTCAAAACAAAGATGCACTTACATCGGAAACTCCCATAGTTTCTTGCTCTTGGGCAGGCTTCGTCTTTGTACAACCTCTCCGTCATTGCTACGCAATGCCACCTCTCCTAGTAGGAGAGGCCTTGGCAAAACGGGAAAGCTTTACGCAATGCCAAGGGCTCCCCTACTAGGGGAGCTGTCGAGCGAATGCGAGACTGAGAGGTTGTACAGAGCAGAACCTGCCCTCCAAAATTACACACAACTTATATTTTACCAGCAATTCCACCTAGATGCAAGAGTTTTTGTTATTTTTTCAGGAGGAAGCAGGGCAAGGGGGCGGTATCGGCCCAATTGGCAAAGCCGCAGACGAGGGCGGTGCACTGTTTCAGGGGCCGGGAGCGCATCCACTGGAGGATCTCGGTCTTTTCGTCGGAGCCGATGACCTTGCCGCTGTACAGGATGGCACTGAGCACCCCGCCGGGCCGCAGGGCCTCGAGGGCGGCTTCCAGCGCCGGGATGCTGCTTTGGGCGTGGGAGAACACCCCGTGGTCGGCACCGGGCAGCCAGCCGAAGTTGAACATCACGGCATCGACAGTGCCGGGCTGTACATATTGTAAGAGGTTGGCGTGGCTGTCGCAGTGAAGCTCTGCCGCGAGGCCCTTCCGTGCAAGGTTCTGCCGGGTGGAGGCAATGGCTTCAGGCTGGATGTCAAAGCCCAGCACCCGGCCCCCTTCGCCCACAAGGCGGCAGAGAAAGGCCGTGTCGCCCCCGTTGCCGCAGGTGGCATCGATGCAGAGCCTGGGGTCAGCCAGCCGCGCGGCGAGGAAGTCCTGCACAAGCTTCACGGCCGTCAGGTCGGGGGTGCGGCGGCGGCACAGCCCGCTGCCCTCTGCCGCAAAACCGAACTTTGCCCAGAAGGCCAGCTCCCCCGCATCGGCAGGCAGAGGAGCCGTGAACACCGTGGCGCTCTCTTTGTCATAGCCGCCCAGGCTGCGCAATACCTCTTTTAACAGGTAGGAACCGTAGCCCTTGCGCCGCCATTCCGGCACAATGGTCAGGGCAGTGATGTCCGCGCCCTGCTCCGTGGGCCGGGCCTGGCAGGTGCCAATGATGGTTTTCTCTTTATACAGGGCATAACCGCCCTGGGTCTTTTCCAGTTTCATAATTTGCTCCCTTCGCGGACTTGCCCTCTCAGTCTGCTCTCGCAGACAGCTCTCCCAAAGGGAGAGCCTATTGTGGCTCCGAATAGAGCCCCTGCAAATCAGCGATTGCCCGCCTGTCAGATGTGTTGGCTCCCCCTTCGGGGGAGCTGGCATCGCGCAGCGATGACCGAGAGGGTCGTTCTTAAAATACCAAGCCCCCGCGCCGCTGTCAAGGCTTCCCGCTGCGACCTTATTTCACATATTCTTCACCCGGTCAGCGATTCCTTTTCACAATTACCGGATACAATAGAAACAGTTCCAAGGAGGTGCGGCAGAGCGCCCCCTCCGAACCATTCCCTTTGAGAAAGGAAGTAACCAGTATGGATAACGAGAACAAGTGGGAATACGATTATTCCTCTGAACATAGCCAGACCGGCGAGACCGGCTACCCCAACGTCGGCTCCTCCGGCATGAACACCGCCAACACGGCTAGCACCTACGGCGAGGCCGCACAGGCTGCCCCCCAGGCCGAGCCGAACGGCGGCAGCGATGGCGGCGCGGTGCCGCCTCCGGAAGGCCCCCGGTATCAGGCCGCACAGGGAAGCCCCAAGCAGCCTCCCAAAAAGCGCCGCCGGAAAAACGGCAATATCGCCCGCAGCGCAGTCGCACTGGTGCTGGCAGCAGCCATGGGCTTTGTCGGCGGCTTTGTTGGGGCCCGGGTGGGCAACACAGGCGGCAAGGTGGTCATCCAGCAGGTGGCACCTTCCTCCACGTCCAGCAGTGATTCCGGCTCTGCCTCCGCGGTGAACACCGCTTCCGGCATGACCACCGCTCAGGTCTCTGAGATGGTCAGCCCCAGCGTTGTGGTCATCACCACCGAGCAGGTGGTCTACTCCCAGTGGTCCTGGTACGGCCAGAGCCAGGTGGAGAGCGGCGCTGGCAGCGGTGTCGTGATCAGCTCCGACGGCTATATCCTGACCTGTGCGCACGTTGTGTCCGGCGCGTCCAACATCACTGTGACCATCGGCGATACCGATTACCCCGCCACCGTGGTGGGCGAGGATGACACCAGCGATGTGGCTGTCCTCAAGATCGATGCCACTGACCTGACCCCCGCCACCGTTGGCAACAGCGACAGCCTTGCCGTAGGTGAGAGCGTGCTGGCCGTGGGCAACCCGCTGGGTGAGCTGGGCGGCACCGTGACCAGCGGCATCGTCAGCGCCCTGAACCGCAGCGTGACCATCCAGGGCACCAGCTCCACCAACACCATGTCCCTGATCCAGATGGATGCCTCTGTCAGCCCCGGCAACTCCGGCGGCGGCCTGTTCAACATGAACGGTGAGCTCATCGGTCTGGTCAACGCAAAGTCCTCCTCCAGCGATGCGGAGGGTCTGGGCTTTGCCATCCCCATCAACGATGCCATCAAGGTGGCACAGGATCTGCTGGAGAACGGCTATGTCTCCGGCCGCCCCTACATGGGCATCACCTATCTGGCTGTGACCGATGCCCAGACCGCCGCACAGCTCAACGTCAATGCCTACGGCGTTTACGTTGTGGATGTTGTGCAGGGCGGCCCCGCCGACAAGGCCGGTCTGAAGACCGGTGACCGTATCGTCAGCATCGACGGCACTGAGATCGCCCAGAAGGACGACCTTGGCACCCTGATCCAGCAGCATGCCGCCGGTGATACCCTTTCCATCACCGTGGCCCGGGAAGGCCAGATGCAGACTGTCAGCCTGACTCTGGGCGAGAAGAATGCCCAGACCCAGCAGGCACAGAAAAACTCCTGATTTTCCCCAATCTTTTTCCTGATCCATAAATCAAAGATCCCCTGACCGGCGTGAACTGGTCAGGGGATTTTCAATTGCAGGTTGTCAAGCAACGGCAGACCGTATTTTTACACCTGCCCGAACACGGTGGCGCTCAGGGGCAGGAGGACGGTCTGGCCGGTGCAGATGCGGCTGCTGCCCCGCCACAGGCTGGAGGAGATGCCGTCGCTCAGCAGCTTCCAGCTGCCGCCGGGCAGGGTGACGACCTGCGCCGTCTCGGTGGGGTTATAGTAGACGCACAGGGCGCTCCATGCCGCGCCGTCGCCCCACTGGGCGGGGAGCCGCCAGCCCACAAGAGGCTGTTCCAGCGGGAAGAACTCGATGGCGGCAGGGCTGGCCTTGTCCAGCGCGCCCAGCCGGGGGAACGCCGCCCGCAGACCAATGAGCCCGCGGTAGTAATCCACAAGGCTGTGGAACTGTTCGGCCCGGTGCCAGTCCAGCCGGTTGAGGGCCGGGCTGGAGCGGTAGCTGTTGCCCTGCCCCTTCTTGGTGCGGGCAAACTCCTCGCCCGCCTGCCAGAAAGGCAGGCCCATGCTGGTCAGGTAGATGCCCGCCGCCAGCCGGTTCTGGGCCAGGGCGGTCTTGTCCACAGCGGCAAACTCCGGGCGGGCGTAGCGCACCATCAGGAGCTTATCCCACAGGGTGAAGTTGTCGTGGGCCGAAACGTAGCTGATGATCTGCCCCGGGGCGTGGGGCGGCAGCTTTTCACTGCGGCACCACGCCGCCACCGAAGCACCGATATCCCAGAAACTCCCGGGCTTGCCCTCCACATAGCCCGGCTCCCGGGCATCGAAGCAGCCGCCCTTGATGGCATCCCGGGTGTTGTCGCAAAAGATGCCGATGCGCTCGTTCAGCATATTCAGGTTGTTCTTGTTGGCCTCGTACCGGTGCAGGGCGCTGCAGCCGCCCTGCCATGGCTCACCGTACATCAGGATATCCCGCCCGCCGGGCAGCTTGTCCAGTTCAGCCCGGAGGAGGTTCATGGTCTCCACGTCATACAGGCCCATCAGGTCAAACCGGAAGCCGTCGATGTGATATTCCCGTGCCCAGTAGAGCACCGAATCAATGAGACAGCGCCGGGCCATGGGCCGCTCGGAGGCAAACTCGTTGCCGCAGCCGCTGCCGTTGGAGAGGGAGCCGTCGTCGTTCTGGCGGAAGTAGTAGAGGGGCACCACCCGGTTCAGCACATTATCGGAACGATACATGTGGTTATACACCACGTCCATTACAACGCCGATGCCCGCCGCATGGAGGGCCGCGATCATCTGCTTGCACTCCCGCACCCGCACCTCACCCCGGGTGGGGTCGGTGGAGTAGCTGCCCTCGGGCACATTGAAGTTGGTGGGGTCGTAGCCCCAGTTATACTGCCGGGTCAGGGGGCGGCTCTCATCCACGCTGCCAAAATCGAAGATTGGCATGAGCTGGACATAGCTCACCCCCAGCCGCTTGAGATAATTCAGGCAGGTGGGGTGGATGCCGTCGCTGCTCAGGGTCGTGCCCTGCTGGGTAAAGGCCAGAAATTTGCCCCGCCAGGCTGTGTGCACACCGCTGGCCGGGTCCTGCGAGAAATCCCGGACGCTGACCTCCCAAACGCTGCGGCGGGCCGGTGGGATCACCGGCCGCACATCCCGCTCCCAGCCCTGCGGGTCTACCCGGGCCGGGTCAAAGATCATGCTGCGCACCCCGTTCACCCCAGCCGAGCGGGCGTAGGGGTCCGTTGCATTGCAGGTGCCAAACGGGGTGGTAAGGGTGAAATCGTAGTATTTTCCGTGCTGGTCGCCGGGCAGATAGATGCTCCACACGCCCTTGTCCTGCTGCTGCAGGGGCAGGGTGCCCACACAGGCCCCGCCGGTGCCCCGGCGGTACAGGTTCACTGCTGCCTGTTTTGCCGTGGGAGCCCACAGACGCAGGTGTGTCCCGGCGGGGGTATACTCCACCCCCAGCGGGCCGTAGTATTCCGTCTGGCGGGCAAAGGCTTCGCTCTC
This sequence comes from Faecalibacterium sp. Marseille-Q0746, assembly GCF_017377595.1. Taxonomy (NCBI): domain Bacteria; kingdom Bacillati; phylum Bacillota; class Clostridia; order Eubacteriales; family Oscillospiraceae; genus Faecalibacterium; species Faecalibacterium sp. Marseille-Q0746. The sequence goes on from NZ_JAFREI010000004.1 coordinate 30,247, forward strand.
AAACAGCGTCTTCCATTCAGCAGGTGTTCTTGGCTCCATGGCAATTCATCCTTTCATTTGATAATAGTGTAACGAACTTTGTCCTTTATTTCAACCCTTTCCTTGCAAAACGTACCAGACTCCACTATACTGAAAGAAAAAACACTGCACGGAGGGAAGTTTTATGGCATACACCGATGATTGGGAAAGTCTGATGAACGGCGTGTTCGGCCCGGGGGGCAGATTCAAGGCCGCCCCCGGCACTTCTGCACCCAAAACAGGCAGCAACGCCGCCCTGCCTGACCTGAACGCGGCGCTTCTGGAACAGCAGAAACGGCTGGACGAGCTGTTGAAGCAGCAGAACGCCCAGCTCAAAACCCAGAGCGATGCCACCGCCGCCGCGCTGGAAAGCAGCCGCCAGATGCTGCGGGACATGGAGGACGAAGGCCTGCTGGCCAGGGGCACCACCGACATGAAGCCGGAACATCTGGGCAGCTTTGAAGGCCTTGCCGCCGAGGTCAAGCAGACGGTGCTGGGGCAGGATGCTTTTGTGGACAGCGTGGTGCGGGCCATGCGCCGCCCCTTTGTGCTGGGCACCGAAGCCCCCGCCGCCCGCAACGTCATCCTGCTCACAGGCGGGGCAGGCACAGGCAGGCATTTTGCACTGGAAGAAACTGCCCGCTGCATGGCGGCCCGGGGCCTTTTGCAGAGCGACAGGATCGCCACGCTGGATCTGGCCCTTTACCCCAATTCCGGAGCCGAAAAGCTCTTCCTGCAGGACCTCTACGCTGCCCTGCACGCACCCGGGGAGATCCTTGCCTTTGAGCACTACGAGAGCTGTTATCCCGGCTTTCTGAAGACCCTGTCTGATCTGGCCGTCAAGGGCAGTGCCCCCCTGTCCAGCCGGTATCTCGTGAACAAGGAGGGCATCCTTGTGGATGCAGGCACGGCGCTGGCCCCGGGAGCCGTCAGCCGCATCGACCCCTGCGGCAAATACCTCATCTTCTACTCCCACAAGGGCCGGGAGGCACTGGCTGACAAATTCGGCGCGGCGCTGGTGTCGGCACTGGGGGATGTCTGCGAGACGGCCTCCTACACCCGGGAGGATCTGGCCGCCCTTGCCGCACAGCAGCTCAACGCGCTGGCCCAGAAGATCCGCACCCGGCTGGGGCTGACCCTTTCCGCCGGGGCCGACGTGCGGGACTATGTCGCAGCTCAGTGCACCGCACAGAAGGGTGCGGCAGGCCTTTCCGCGTGCACCGACCGCATCTTCCGCGCCCTGAGCGAATACTGCCTGCGGACCGATGAAACCCTTACCGGCACCGTAACTCTGACCGCCGGGCCGGAAGGGGTGCAGTTCCGCCTGAACGACGGCGCAGACCAGCCCCTGTTCGACCTGCTGCCTGCCGCCTACACCGGCGCGCTGGATGCCATCCGCGCCGAGATCAACGAGCTGGTGGGCCTTGCCCCGGTCAAGGAATATGTGTTCGGTCTGGCCGACAACCTGCAGGTGCAGCAGCGCCGCGCCGCCGCCGGGCTCAAGACTGCCAGCCTTTCGATGCACATGATCTTCACGGGCAACCCCGGCACCGGCAAGACCACCATTGCCCGGCTGGTGGCGAAATACCTGAAAGCCATCGGTGCCCTCAAGGGCGGCCAGCTGGTGGAGGTGACCCGTGCCGATCTGGTGGGCCGCTACACCGGCCACACCGCCCCCCTGACCAACAGCGTCATCGAGAGTGCGCTGGGTGGTGTGCTCTTCATTGACGAGGCATACAGCCTCTACCGCGGTGAGCAGGACAGCTTCGGGCTGGAAGCCATCGACACGCTGGTGAAGGGGATGGAGGATCACCGGAATGAGCTGGTGGTCATTCTGGCGGGTTACACCAGGGAGATGGAGACCTTTCTCACCGCCAACAGCGGCCTTGCCAGCCGTTTTCCCAACCGGATCGAGTTCCCGGACTACACCGCCGTGGAGCTGCTGCAGATCACCCAGGTCCTTGCCAAAAACAAGGGCTACACCCTGGCCGAAGCCTGCACCGAACCCCTGCTGGGCTATTATGCCCGCTGGCAGGCAGCCGATGCCCGCACCGCCGGCAATGGCCGCCTTGCCCGCAACACGCTGGAAAAGGCCATCTTCCACCAGAGCCGCCGCCTTGTGGCCGAGCCCGCCGCCGCCCTGGATCTGATCCTGCCCAGTGATCTGGAATTGAAGGAGCCGGAGGAATAAAACGGAGAAAGGAGTTTCTGATGAATACCAAAAACCTGCACCAGATTTTCGCAAACTATATTGACCGTTTTGAAGAGCTGAATAACCCGGAGCACAATGAAACATTCAAATGGTGGGCAGCAAAGCAATTTCGGGAGCAAATGGATGCTGCCTTCAAACAGTCTGGACATAATTTTGCAGTAGCCTTAGATCATATCAAGGGTCACAAAAAAGAGGAACGTGTTGTAGAAACAATCATTGATGGGAAGATGCAGCCTTTTGGCGGATTGGTAAAAATTTCCCAGCAGAACGAAGAAGCAGCTAATTCTGTCAAGCGGCTGTTTCAGGATTTGTTCGAGGATGATGCGGATGATTTGAAGAAACGTGAAGAAAAAATAGCAACGTTTTTTCAGGGAAGTGAAGAACTGAGGCTGAAATATTTTCCGAACTATTACAGCTATAAGCAAACCGCTCGTTCCATAGCTGGATATCTGTTTCTTTATAGCCCGGAGAAATATTATATGTACAAAGCAAATGAGGCAAAGCTTTTTGCGGATTGCGTGGAGTACTATGGCGATTGGGGCACTGGCGACCAAATTAAACTGAAAGAATATTACCAGATGTGCGATGAACTTGTTGCAGAGATTAAGAACTGCAAAGAATTGGTGTCCACGGATAAGAGCCGTTTTGATGGTCATTTCCAGTATATTCGTGATGATCTTGCTAATGATGAAGCAAAACACATACTTGCATATGATATCATCTATTGCACATCTGTGTATAACTTGTACAAAGGACTTACATTCAAAAGTATCACATCCAAAGAGAAAAAACTATATCAGGAACGTTTGAACAAGGCACTGGCACTGCAAGAAGAATATCAGAAAGCGGAAGAAGAGTATGCGTTGCTGGATCAGGCAGTACAGCACTATGATGCAGTCTTTGTGCCCGGTACTGCTGTGATAAATCTCAAGTATGGCCCCGGCAGAATCGTTGCCCGGATGGATACGGTTCTTGATGTTCAGTTTGACTCTCAACCAGATTTAATCAAATATGACTTCTGGCAGACTGTTACTGGGCATTATCTTAAATTTGAAGATTTGCTGGATCAGGAAACTGCTCAGCAATATGAGGATGTTTTCCGCCGGCATGACTGTATCAGTAGTGGACTGGTCCGCCTTCAGAAAGAGCTTGAAGGATATCAGGATGTACTGGAATAATTAAAAGCAAGTTATACACAATAAAAGGTGCTGCCCCGTCAGATCGACCTGCGGGGCAGCACCTTTTTGTGCATATTATTTTTACTGATTCGCCTGTGCGATTCTGCTGCTCAGGTCAAACAGCCCCTGCCGCACTTCGGGCGGGGCAACCACTTCTATCTTGCCGCCAAAGCCGCAGACCCAGCCATAGAACTGGTCACTGACGCAGATGGGGACATCGAAATGGAAGCAGCCATTCTCCTCGGGCAGGAACATGGGCGTTGCGCCAAAGCGCTCCCGCATGGCACCTTCCAGATCCGCGGTGCACCGCAGGGTAACGCGACGCTCCGGCCCGCCGTACATTCCAAAGTGCTTGCGCAGATAGGCAGGCAGGTCAAGATCCGCAAACTGCTCCTGACCCCGCCGGGGCGCATCCAGCACCCGGACCCCGCTCATCTTGTCCACCCGGTAATGGCGGATGCCCTTTTCGTCGGCAAAGGCAATGAGGTAGTAGCACCCGTTCTCCCAGGCCAGCTGCCACGGGCTGACGGTCCTTTTCTCTTTCTCGCGGCTGTCGGCTTTTCTGTAGAGGAACTCCACCATTTTACCGTTGTTGATGGCCTCGTGCAGGGCATCGATGCTGTACAGCAGGCTCTTGCTGTCAGTCTTGGGGCGGCCCTCCACATAGACCTGACGCTGCAGCTGGCTGCCCTCGTAGTTGGAGCAGAGCTTTTCCAGCTTGTGGATCAGCCGCCTGCTCGTGGTGCCGGATACCACCCGGCTTGCCTGCACGGCATCCACCAGCAGCTTGAGCTCCGCCAGATCAAAGGTGCGGCTGGCAAGGAAATACCCGCCGCCCCGGCCCCGGCGCAGCTTGATATCATAGCCCAGCGCACCCAGTGCCTCAATATCGCTGTACACGCTCTTGCGCTCACAGCGGATGCCCTGCGCCTCCAGCAGCTCCACCAGCTGCGGCACGTTCAGCAGGTGGTTTTCATCGGTCTGCTGCTCAAAAATGCGCAATAGCGCCAGCAGCTTGGATTTCTGGCCTTCCTGTTTGGGCATTCGGTACACCTCATTTTTTCGTGTTGTGCCAAACCTCTCAGTCTCGCTTCCAGCTCTCCCCAGCAGGGGAGCTGAAAAAAAACAGCAGTGCTGTGTGCTGAAAAGGTTACGGCGCTTTCTTATCAAACGCCGCGCGGCGCTGGGTGGACAGGCGGAACATTTCCTCCAGCTTTTCCCGGTCATCGGCCACAAGGGCGTTCCGCATCTCGTTCAGCGCCCCGCTGAACTGGTCGATCTCGGAGATAAGGTTTTCCTTGTTCCAGAGGAACAGCTCCGCCCACATCTTATCGTTGATGCGTGCAATGCGGGTCAGGTCCCGGAAGGAATCTCCGGTGTACTCGCACAGCGAGGTATTGTCGTTGGCGCACATCAGGCTGACGGCGATGGCATGGCAGAGCTGGCTGACATAGCCGATCATCCTGTCATGCTCCTGCACGGTCAGGGTGCAGATATGCTTGAAGCCCAGCACCTCGGCCAGCTCCCTGGCCCACTGAATGGCCTCCGGGGTGTTCTTTTCCGTGGGGGTCACAATGAAGTTGGCCGGGGCAAAATTCACCTCGGCGGCGTGCTCCACGCTGGAGGTCTCACGGCCCGCCATGGGGTGGCTGGCAATGAACTCCACGCCCGGCCTGCACATGGCCTGGATCGGCTCCACCAGACCAGTCTTTACGCCCGACACATCGGTAAAGATGCAGCCCTCCTTCAGCAGGTGGCCGTAGGTCCGGAACCACTCGATCAGGGCCGTGGGGTACAAACCGAAGATGATATGGTCGGCCTGACATACCAGATCCTCAAAATCGTGGGTCTTGCCGCTGGCGATATAGCCGTGGTCGAGGGCATACTGCAGATGGCCCTCGCTGCGGTTGATGCCGTCCACATGGAACCCGGCCCTGCTCAGCTCCAAGGCGTACTTGCCGCCCAGCAGGCCCAGGCCCACAATGAGATAACGCTTTGATTTATCCAACATGTTCCACCTCCGCGCCCAAAGGCTTGATGGCTTCCAGAAAATCCGGCCAGCTCTTGGCAATGGCCTCGGCCCCGCTGATGGGCAGAGCCAGCCCGGCGGCCAGCGCCAGCACCGCAAGGCTCATCACCACGCGGTGGTCGTTGTGGCCGGAAAGCGGCTGCTCCGGGGCATGGAGCGCTCCGGCACAGCCATGGATGGTAATGGTGCCGCCCTCGCTCTCCAGCTGCCCGCCGCAGGCCCGCAGTTCGGTCTCCATGGCCTCGATGCGGTCACTCTCCTTGATGCGGAGACGCTCGGCGTTGCGGATGACCGTGGTGCCCTCACACAGCAGGCCCAGCACCATCAGCACGGGGCCCAGGTCGGGGCAGTCGGCAAGGTCGATGTCCGTTCCGTGGAGCGGGGCCTTTTCAAACACCACGCCCTGCCCGGTGCGGGTGAATCTTGCGCCGCACCGCCGGAGGATCTCCAGAATGGCCGCATCGCCCTGCAAGGTCTCCTCAGACAGGCCGGTGATGGCCACCCCGCCGGTCACAGCGCCCAGCACGGCAGGAAAAGCCGCCTGGCTGTAATCGCCCTCCACGGTGTAATCACCGGGAAGATAGTGCTGCCCGCCGGGAATTTCCAGCGTGTTTTCATCCAGCCAGCGGCTCTCCACGCCAAAGGCGTGCTGCACCGCGCGGGTCATATCGATGTAGCTCCGGCTCTCCACAGGCGGGATGAGGTGCAGGGTGCTGGTGCCGCCCAGCAGGGGCAGGGCAAACAGCAGCCCGCTGATGAACTGGCTGGACACGTTGCCCGCCAGCTCGTACTCGCCCGGGGTCAGGGCACCTTCCACAGTCAGGCGGTCCGCGCCCTGCTCAAAACGCAGGCCCTGCTGCTGATACAGTGTTTTGTAGACCGACTGGGGCCGCTCCATCAGCCGCCCACGGCCCGTAAAAGTCACTTCCTGCCCGGTCAGGCTGGCCAGTGGGATGAGGAAGCGCAGGGTACTGCCGCTCTCACAGCAGTCCACGGGGGCATCAACCGGCAGAAATCGGCCCAGCCCCTCCACCACCGCGTCGTTTTCACCGGTGGTGACACGGGCACACAGTCGGCCCGCCGCGCCCAGCGTGGCGGAGATATCCTTGCTGAAGGCAAGATGATGGAGATGGGAATTCCCCTTTGCCAGCGCCGCGCAGAGCACCGCCCGGTGAGCCATGCTTTTGCTGGGCGGCGCGGCGATCCTGCCGCCCACCGTCCGGCTTGATTTTATCGTGATGTTCATTGTGTTACTTTACCTGGCTCACCCTCTCCGTCAGCGCTTTGCGCTGCCACCTCTCCCAAGGGGCGAGGCCTTGGCAGTCCACCGCAAGGTCTGTGGTTTCGCCAGAGGCTCTCCCTTTGGGAGAGCTGGCAAAGCCGTCAGGCTTTGACTGAGAGGGTGAGGCCGTTCATCGTGTTACATATCCCGGCCAATGGCCCATGCGACCTGACGGCACTTTGCCATGGCCTGTGCAAAGGCATCCGGGGTCAGGCACTGTGCGCCATCGCTCCATGCGTGGCGGGGATCATAGTGGACTTCCACCTCCAGACCGTCGGCACCGGCGGCCACAGCGGCGATCATCATCGGCTCCACCAGATTGGCCTTGCCGGTGGCGTGGCTGGGGTCCACGATGATGGGCAGATGGGTCTTTTCGTGGATGATAGGCACAGCGGAGAGGTCGAGGGTGTTGCGGGTGTACTTCTCAAAGGTGCGGATGCCCCGCTCGCAGAGAATGACCTGCTCGTTGCCGCCGGCCATGATATACTCTGCGGACATGATCCACTCCTCAATGGTGTTGCACAGGCCGCGCTTGAGCAGAACAGGCTTGTGCATCTTGCCCACAGCCTTGAGCAGCTGGAAGTTCTGCATGTTGCGGGCACCGATCTGTACCACGTCCACATATTCCTCAAACTCCGGGATCCGGTCCTCGCTCATCAGCTCGGACACGATGGGCATTCCGGTGGCCTCCCGTGCCTTGACCATATCGAGGATGCCCTCGGTCTCCAGACCCTGGAAGGAGTAGGGAGAGGTGCGGGGCTTATAAGCGCCGCCGCGGAACAGGCTTGCACCGCCCGCCTTTACGCCGTTGGCAATGCGCAGTGCCTGCTCTTCGCCCTCGATGCTGCAGGGGCCTGCCATCACGGCGATCTTCTCGCCCCTGCCGATCTTCACGCCGCCGCAGTCGATGATGGAATCGGCGGGGTGGAACAGGCGGTTGGCCCGCTTATAGGGGGCGGACACGCGGGTGACGTTGTCGATCCAGGGGTTGGCCAGCACGTCGCGCTCATCGATCTTGGTGGTATCGCCCACCAGACCGAACACATTGTAATCCTTGCCGGTGATCAGGGTCACATCCAGGCCCTGCTTCTCGAATTTGTCTACGATCTTTTCCAGCTCTTCCTTGGGGGTGCCTTTTTTGGTCGAAATGATCATCTCTTTTGATTCCTTTCCCTTTTCTGAACCTCTCAGTCTCGCTTCGCTCGACAGCTCCCCTAATAGGGGAGCCCTTGGCAAAACCGGGAACTTCTCCTGAATGCCAAGGCCTCTCCTACTAGGAGAGGTGGCAATGCGTCAGCATTGACGGAGAGGTTGTTCATTTACTGCACCAGGTGCGTCTGCGCGCCGCCATCCAGCCGGAGCAGCTGCACAAGGTAGGCGCAGGCATGGAGATATCCGCTGACCCCCTCGCCTGCAAAGCGGCCCTGACAGCCAAAGGAGACCACATCCACGCTGCGGAAGGGCTCCTTGCCGCTGGGGTCGGCCAGCATCACTTCCACGGCGGGCACGCCGCACACCTGCAGCGCTTCCAGAATGGCCACGCTGTAATAGGCGTAGCCGCCCGGGTTGAGGATGATGCCATCGGCCCGGCCTGCCGCCGACTGGATCTCATCGATGAGATCACCCTCGTGGTTGGACTGAAAAAAGTCCACCTGAACATCCATCTGGGCACAGCCCGCCTCGATATAATCCAGCAGTGTATTGAAATCGATCTGCCCCTCCATGCCCGGCTCCGTGAACTGGGTCAGGTTGAGGTTGGGACCGTTAATGACTAAAAATTTCATCCAGCGCCTCCATTGCCGCCGTCACGGCATCCGCAGGGGTGGTCTTGTTGGGGATCACAGCATCCGCTGCCGCCAGATAGAGCGGGCGGCGCTGGGCTTCCATGGTTTTCAGGGCCTCAGGGCTGGTGGAAAGGGGCCTTCCGCCGCCCACCAGCAGATCTTCCAGCGGCCGGTCGATAAAGAGCACGATGCCGTTGGCGTGGAGCGCCCGGAGGTTTGCCGGGTCTTTGACCACGCCGCCGCCGCAGGAGATGACCTGCCGGTTCTCCCTGGCAAAGCGGGCGGTCTGCGCGGCCTCCAGCTTCCGGAAGCCTGCCTCCCCCTCAGCGGCAAAGATGTCCGGGATGCTCCGGCCGTCGGCCTTGACGATTTCCTCGTCCAGATCCACGAACCGCTTGCCCAGCCGTTCCGCCAGAGCGCGGCCCAGGGTGGATTTGCCCGAGGAGGGCATCCCGATGAGGGCAATATTCAGCTGTTCCCGCCGCAGTTCGCTGGTCACACGGGCGATCTCGGCACCGGCATCCTCAAACTTGCGGTCGAGGAAAAATTCTGCCGCGTACACTGCCTGCGCCACCAGCATTTCCAGACCGCCGACGGCAACAGGCACCCCCAGCTCCTCGGCCCGGAGGATGAGCTCGGTCTTATCGGGATTATAGATGACATCGATCACGGCTTCCAGCCCGGGCATGGAGGTGATATCCAGGGCGCTCACGCCCACATTGGGGTACATGCCCACCGGCGTGGTGTTGATGATGATCTGCGCCCCGGTGGTCAGGGCCTGAGCATAAGTCAGCTCTCCCTTTTCGGGGTCGGGATGGCGGCTGACGGTATAGATCTGTTTCGCGCCCCGGTCATGGGCCACGGCCCAGGTGGTGTTGTGGGTGCCGCCGGTGCCCAGAATGAGCACGGTCCTGTCCTTGAACTCCACCCCGTGTGCATCGCACAGGTAGGAGAAGCCGGGGTAATCGGTGTTGTAGCCGTAGAGCAGGCCGTTCCTGTTGACGATGGTGTTCACGGCGTTGATGGCCTTGGCGTGGGGGTCGATGTAGGAGCAGTACTCCATGACCACCAGCTTATAGGGGATGGTGACATTGATAGCCCTGAACTGCCGCCGGGTCATAAAGGCCCGGACTTCCTCTTCCGTGGGCAGGGGGCACAGGTCGTACCGGTAGCCGCAGAGCATCTCGTGGATGACCTTGGAGTAGGAGTGGCCCAGCCTCCCGCCGATGAGTCCGTATTCCATTTACAGCACCTCCTTGCGGTAGCCGGTGGGGTCCTCCATCCAGGCCATGCCGTATCTTGCGGTGAGCAGGTCGCCCACGGCCAGCGCGGCGGCGCAGGTCTGCACAATGGCGGCCCGGGGCACGATGCAGGGGTCGTGGCGGCCCTGAATGGACAGCTCCGCGTCCTTCTTTGCGATATAATCCACCGTGTCCTGCGTTTTGTAGATGCTGGGGGTAGGCTTGACCGCCGTGCGGAACACCACGGGCATCCCGTTGGAGATGCCGCCGTTCAGGCCCGCATTGTGGTTGGTGGCGGTGACGATGCGCTCCCCCTGCATCCGGAAGGCATCGTTGGCCTCCGAGCCCTTCTGGTCCGCAAAGCCGAAGCCGGAACCGAACTCGATGCCCTTGACCGCCGGGATGGAGAAGGCCAGGTGAGCGAGCTTGCTCTCCACACTGTCGAAATAGGGCTCGCCCACGCCTGCGGGCAGGCCCAGAATGGCGGTCTCCAGCACACCGCCCACGCTGTCGCCCTCGGCACCGGCGGCACGAATGGCGGCCTTCATGGATTCTTCCACACTGCCGTCCAGCAGGGCAAAGCCCTCGGACTTGTTCAGCAGTGCCTCGGCCTGCGCCGCCAGCGCGGCGGGATCATCCAGCGCAAAGGGGGCATCGCTGATCCCGGCACACCGCCCGATGTGAGTCACGATCTCGATCCCGGCCCGGTTCAGGGCTCCCAGCACCAGAGCGCCGCCCGCCACCAGCGCGGCGGTGACGCGGCCCGAAAAGTGGCCGCCGCCCCGGGCATCCTGATAGCCGTGGTACTTGGCGTAGGCAGTGTAATCCGCGTGGCCGGGCCGCAGCAGGTCAGCCGTTTTGGCATAGTCGCCGCTGCGGGTGTTCTGGTTTTCGATCATCAGGGCAATGGCGGTGCCGGTGGTGCGGCCGTTGACCACGCCGGACAAAAACTGCACCGCATCCCCCTCCACACGGGGGGTGGAAAGGCCGTCGCCCCGGGCACGGCGCTTGTCCATGCAGGCAGCAAGAAAGGCTTCCTCCACGGGCACGCCCGCCGCCATGCCGTCCAGCACCGCGCCGATGGCCCTGCCGTGGCTCTCGCCAAAAATGGTCAGCGAAAGGTCGCTGCCAAAGGTGTTTTTCATGGCTTACTCCTCCACACCCAGCAGGGGGCGCAGGCCCTCCACGGGGATGGTCTCGGCCCGCCAGCAGCCCAGACCCGGCACCTTGATCACCGTGATCTGGCCGCCCTGGGCCTTTTTATCGTGCAGCATCTCGGCCAGCACCTTTTCCTTGTTATAGGTGGTGCGGGTGGGCAGGCCGATGCGGCGGTAGACCGCCCGCACCCGCTTCTGCAGCGCCTTGGATTCGATCATGGGCAGCATCCCCAGCGCCACGCACTCGCCGTGGAACAGGCCCACGGTGCGGCGGCCCTTGATGCCCTTGACAGCCTCGATGCCGTGGCCGATGGTGTGGCCGAAGTTCAGGGCCTTGCGCATCCCGCGCTCGGTCTCATCCTGCTCCACAACGTTCTTCTTGAACCGCAGGCTGCGGTAGATGATCTCGCTGATCTGGGTGTCGATATCGCCCTTTTCAAAGATGGCGAACAGCTCGGGGTCCGCCAGCAGGCCCGCCTTGACCGCCTCCGCCAGGCCGTTGATGTAGTGGCGGCGGGGCAGGGTGGAAAGGGTGGCCGGGTCCACAATGACCAGCTTGGGCTGCCAGAACGCGCCCACGATGTTTTTGGTATCGCCCAGATCCACAGCGGTCTTGCCGCCGATGGAGGAATCGATCATGGAAAGGGTGGTGGTGGGGCAGTTGATGAAATCAATGCCCCGCATGTAGATGGCAGCGGCAAATCCGGCCAGATCACCGACCACGCCGCCGCCCACGGCCACCACCAGGTCGCCGCGTCCCATGTTGAACTCCAGCATCTGCCGGAGCACCGTTTCCAGGATCTTGAAGCTCTTGCTGGCCTCGCCCTGCGGCACCGTGATGATGGTGGATTCCCGGCACTGGTCGGCCACGCGCTGGGCATACTCGGCAGGCACACCGCTGTCGGTGACAACGGCCACCTTGCGGTCCAGCCGGGCAAACTGGTACAGATTTTCCAGTGCACCGTTTTTCAGGATGATATCATAACTGCGCTCGCCCAGGTTCATGGTGAGCTTTGTCCCGATGAAATCGCTCATTTTGTATACACTCCTAACAGCCGTACCGTGCGGCAGGTATGGTCCAGCTCGCGCAGCAGCGCGGCGGTCTCGTCGGCTGTGGGATCGCCCACCAGCTCGACGTAAAAATAATACTCAAACGGCACATGGGGCATGGGCCGGCTCTTGATGGACTCCATATTGAAGCCGCTGGCACCGATGACCTGAATGACCTCGGCCAGCTTGCCGGGCTTGTTGTCCACCGTGAACAGCAGGGAGAACCGGTTGCCCGCCGTGGGCTTTTCGCGGCTGAGCACGATAAAGCGGGTGGTGTTGTCGCCGTCGGTGTTGATGCGCGGCACCAGCACCTCCAGCCCGTACAGCGCCGCCGTTTCCACGCTGGCAATGGCGGCCTTGGTCCGATCGCCCGTTTCGGCCACATATTTTGCGGCCATGGCCGTGTTGGGCATGGCCGTGGCCGGCAGGCGGAACTGTTTTAAGAACGTCTCGCTCTGGGCAATGGCCTGCTGGTGGCTGTACACATGGGTCAGGTCCGCCAGCTGGGTGCCGGGCAGCACCAGCAGGTTCTGGGAGATGGGCAGGTCGTAGACATCCACCACCCACAGCCCGGGGTGGTTGTAACACAGATCCAGCACCGCCGACACGTCCCCCGCGTGGCTGTTTTCAAAGGGCACCACGCCGTGGGCGGCATCGCCCTTTTCCACGGCATCGAACACCTCATCCCAGGTGGGGCAGCTCACGGCCTCGGCATGGGGAAAGAGCGCCCGGAGCGCGATGTGGGCAAAGGCACCTTCCACGCCCTGATAGGCGGCGCGGTTGCGGCCCAGCACCTCGGCCTCGTACTGCTTGGCCACGTCCATCATGTTCTGCACATGATCCCGGTAATAGGGGCGCAGGGCCGGGTCCCCGATCCGCGCTTCGGCCTTGTCCAGCACCACCTTTTCGCGGGCGGCATCAAAGATGGGCAGGCCGTGGGCCTTTTTGTATTCCGCCACGCTGAGCACCGCCTTCATCCGCCGCTCAAACAGGGCAGCCAGCTGGGCATCCACCGTGTCGATCTCCCGGCGGGCCTGTTCCAGTGCGTCCATCATTCCACATCCTTTGCATTTCGTGATACTGGATTAGTATACCATAACTCGGACACGGAAACAACAAAGGGCGCAGGGTTTCAAGGTGGATAACTTTTCAACTAGCACCTGCAAGAAGCGAATAGAATTGAAGAGGTGCCGCCCGTGGCAGCACCTCTTCAGCGTTTCAGATCTTCCCGGCTCCGCGCCGTTCCATAGTATCTCCCATAGGGGTTTTCCAGCTCAGCGGCACGGGGCGGAACAGCCGCGGCAGGCGGCTCCGGCGCGGGGGCCGGGCGGCGGGGCGCGCCTTTTTCCCGGCGCAGGATACGGAACCGCATCGGCTCACCCCTCCGCTTCCACGGTGGAGACTGCCCCGGCGGTCAGTGCCTGCCAGAGCTCCTCGCCGCCCGCAAGGTTCTCCTCGGTGCCGGTGTTCCAGGCCCCGCGCATCCCGACGTAGAAATCCGCGAGATAGGCCTGGCTGTCGCCGCCCTGGGCGTGGGTGGTGTCGGCACGGTACTCGCCCAGGTCAAGCCCGGCCAGCACCGGGCAGTCCGTCCAGCGGTAGACCATGTTCCACCAGTCGCTGTCGCTTCCGGCCTCGGGCAGGGTGCCGTCCAGATACCGCAGGGAGCCGGTGCTCTCCTGAAAGCCCGCCGGGTCATACAGCAGGAACACCGAACTCAGGCCGCCCGCCACATCCGTGGCCAGCTTGGTGGTGCCCGCCATGGTCAGGTAGGCATCGCTCTCGGTCTGGGTGTCCCCGGCAGAATAATCCAGCGTGTAGACATTCAGGGTCACGACCGTTTTGCCGTCGCCGTTCAGGTCCTCGCCATACCGGGCCAGCTGCTCCTGCAGGGCGGTCACGGTGTCATCCGGCAGGTAGTAGGGGGCCACCACCGCCACATTATAATCGGGCTTGGTGGTAAAGAAATACTGCCCGATGAAGCTGTATGCCACAAAGGCCGCTGCAATGCCGATCAGGAGGACCCACTTGAGGTTATAATCCCACCAGTTGGCCCAGCGCTCTTTGCGGGTATACTGTTTTTCCGCCCGCGGGGCAAGGTCTGCGGGGTCGATGTCCCGCTCGTAACGATAGCTTGCCATAGTTCTCCTTACAGCTGGGCCAGAATGGTCTGGCGCACGGCATCGGGCAGCTGCTTCTGTTCAGCCTTGCTCATGCCTGCGGTCTGGATGGCGGGCAGGATGCGCACCCGGATATCGCCGGGCGTGGCCCGCAGGCCGTGGCCCTCAAACAGGCCCCGCGCACCGGAGATGGCCACCGGCACCACGGGCACCCCCGTCTTGATGGCAATGCGGAAGGCACCGGCCTTGAACTCGCCCGCGCCGCCCTCTTCGCCCTTGTAGCGGGTGCCCTCGGGGAAGATGACGAAGCTCCGGCCGCTCTCCACGATGGCAGTGGCATCGTTCAGGGCCTTGACGGAAGCGCGGATGTCATCCCGCTTGACGAACACACAGCCCAGCAGCTTCATCCAGCGGTTGAGCAGGGGGATCTTTTCCAGCTCCTCCTTTGCCAGAATGCCGTGGGGCGCGTCCAGCGCGGTCAGCAGGATGGGGATATCATAGTAGCTGCGGTGGTTGCCCACGAACACGCAGGGCCCCGCCGGGATATTCTGCTGCCCTTCCACCGTCATCCGGGCCCCCGTAACACGCAGGATACCCCGACTCCAGCGGGGGATGTTGGCCTTGACGATCTGCTCCACCGTGTCCAGATCCCCGGCAGCCAGGGCACGCTCGGCCCGGCGCAGGGTGGCATAGTGCACGATCATATAGCCAAACAGATAAACGAATAACGCAATGGTGCGTAAAATGCTCAAATTCCTTTCCTCCTTCCGGCCCAAAAGGCCAGTATCATTGTAACATACTTTGGGACAAAATGGGAGAGAACACACTTTTTTTACAAATACGTGCTTTTTAGCTTGCAAAATCCACAAAATCCGGGTATATTTATAAGCAGAAAGGTAGCACAATGGCATTGCTGCCCATTACAAAAGAGAGGTATTCCGGAACAAATGGGTTTATTTCCTTCTTCTAAAGATTTCAAGGACGGGCCGGGCGTTGAAAAGGACACGCCCCGCAAAACGGGCGTAGGCCGCTTTTTTGAGCTGGTGGGCCGCGATATGAGCAGCATGTTCCTTGCAAACCTGCTCACCTGCATCGGCTTTCTGCCGGTGATCTGCCTGGTGTACATCGGCTTCCTGATGAACAACCTGACCGTAATGATCGTCAGCGCCATTGCGGGCGGCATCCTTGCAGGCCCCGCGCTGGCCGGCATGTATGATACGGTGCTGCGCGCCCTGCGTGACGAGGCCGGTTACTGGTGGACAACCTACCGCCGGGCCTTCCGGCAGAACTTCAAGGCCAGCATCCTGCCCGGCATCCTGTACTGCGTGGTCGTCACGGTGCAGATCTTCCTGGTCTATTTCTGCTTCAACATGCTGTACCACGGCACCAACGTGGGCGTTCCCATGTGGGTGGCCACGGTGCTGAACCTTGTGCTGTTCCACATGCTGTTTTCCTACATGTGGCCCCAGATCGTGCTGCTGGATCAGCCCCTGCGCCTGACGCTGAAAAACAGCCTGAACTGCATGATCGCGTTCCTGCCCCACGCGCTGGCCGCAGCGCTGGTCACCATCCTGTTCTGGGGCCTGGTGATCCTGTGCATGCCGCTGGGCCTGCTGCTGATGCTGGTGCTCGGTTTCTGGTTCCAGTGCGAGATCTGCTGCCAGATCGTCTACGGCGACCTGAACCGGGTGTTCCACATTGAGGAGAGCATCCAGAAGCTCCACGATGCCCAGCTGGAAAAGGAGCTGCGCGCCGAGCGCGGCCAGGACACTCCCGAAGAATAACACTGCGCCGTCCACAGCGCGCAAAGGAGAGAAGTGCGGATGGAACAACGGAACAATCTGGTGCTGCACGGCACCGAGACCTTCTCCCGGGGCGCACTGGACAATGTGGCGCTGGAAAGCGGCGCGGTGGTGCTGGATTCCTCCGCCGGCCGCTACCTGCCCTACGGCAGCTATACCACCCCGGAATTCGCCATGCCGGCCTTCTGCAACCTGAATGTCAGCTGGAACGCCAGCGCCCCCCACAACACCATGGTCGAGGTGCGCTGCCGGGTCTATGCCGGGAACACCTGGACCGGCTGGCTCAGCTTTGGCAAGTGGGCACCAGATTACCCCCGCTGCAGCATCAAAGCCCAGAGCGAGGACGGGCTGGTGTTCCTGATGGGGGACACCGTCACCGTTGCCACACCGGGCGGCGGCACCGGCATCCAGCTGCAGGTGAACCTTTCCACCAACGATGACAAGGCAACCCCGGCTGTCCGGCTGCTGGCCGCCGCCGCACGCCCCCTTGCCTGGGAGAAGCACAACGGCCACCCGCTGAACCGGCGGCTCTACCTGCCGGAATATTGTCTGAGCGCCCACGACCCCAGCTTTGGCCGGGAGATGGACCTGCCCCTTGTGATGGCAGCCCTGATGAACCGCTACGGCGAGGATATCCTGCCCGAAGAAGTGGCCTACGCCATGGAGGACAAAGCCACCAGCTCCACCGGCAATGCCGCCTTTGCGGCTGCGGCGGCGGGCTGCTGCGGCTATCCCTGCTGGCAGGCCTGGATGGATCTGGCCGACCTGCGCGCCCAGATCCACGATGACTGCTCCATCGCAGTCCGGGTGGAGCGCCGCATCCGGGGCCAGCGGGACCCCGTGGGGGTCTGGATGGGCCTGCGGGGCTTCGGGCACGATGATGCCGTTCTGGCGGATTTCGTGCTGCTGAACGACCCCACTGCCGACAGCGACGGTGCCGTGAACTGCACCATGGCGCTGACGGATTTTATGCGATATTTCACGGGCCGGGCCATTGCCCTGCGGCCCAAGCAGCGGGAAGTGGCCACTGATCTGCCCAACCGGGTGCGATGCGACCTGACCCGCGCCGAGGATGGCAGCTATTTCTTTGAGCAGCGGGGCCAGCAGGACCCGCTGCCGGAGGATTTTTCCGGCTGGGCGGCCTATGCCGTCCACGATGGCGTGGCCCACGCCACCACTGCCCACCGCACCTTCCGCCGGATGGAGCGCACGCCCGAGGGCGGGCTGCTCTTCCCGCCCGAACAGCTGGCCGCAGGCGGCCGCTGCAGCGTGTACGCGGTGGACCAGACCGGGCGGATGCGGGTGGCGGAAGTCCGTCTCCCCGCGCCCCCCAAGCCCGCGGCAGAGCCTGCCGCACCCCAACAGGACCCAAGCACCGTGCAGCCCGGCCTCTAAGCCGGCAGCGCAAAGCGCTTTTCGGGATAGAAACCACAACATAGGGAGGAACACATTATGGCAAAAACGATCATCACCATTGGACGTGAGTACTGCACCGGCGGCAACTACATCGCAGAGGATGTTGCAAACGCACTGGGCATCAAGCTCTACGACAAGGAGCTGATCACCATGGCCGCAAAGCACTCCGGCCTCTCGGAGGAAGCCGTAGCCGCCAGCGAAAAACGCCGCACCCACAGCCTGCTGTACAGCCTGTATACCATGGGCAACGAGCTCCCGCTGGGTGATCAGGTGTTCATCCTGCAGAGCCGCATCATCAAACAGCTGGCCGAGGAAGGCCCCTGCGTCATTCTGGGCCGCTGCGGTGACTATGTGCTGCGGGAGCGCAAGGATGTGCTGCGCGTGTTCATCTACGCACCGGTGGAATGGCGGCGTGAGCTGGCCAAGACCGACCCGTTGGTCAAAGCACACGACGAGAAGGGCATCAAGGAAGAGATCGAAAAGACCGACCGCAACCGTGCCGCCTACTACAACTACTACACCCAGAACCGCTGGGGCGATGCCCACAACTATGATCTGGCCATCAACGCCGCCCTGGGCCGCGAGACCTGCGTCAAGATGATCCTGGACGCTGTCGCCGCCAAGGAAAAGACCATGGCTGAGTGATCCCCGCCGGGCCGGACGGCCCAAAAAACAATGTTGCTTCGTGGGTAGGGTGCTTTTGTGCTCTGCCCACGTTTTGGGCAACGGCAACGACCACCGCCAGTGGCGGATGAAGGGAGGAGCCGTTGGCGCGGCGGTCAGCGAAACGCGGGTGCTGTTTACAGCACGAAGCGATCGCCGGACACCACAGGAGGGGCGGGACACCTCCCTCCTGTTCAAGCATAAACCCTCGTCTATCATTCAACGTCAAAAGGAGAAATCGTGGAAAACAAACAGCTCAATCTTTCCGAACCCGAAAATATCATGGGCACCATGGATGTCAACCCGCTGCTGATCAAGCTCAGCATCCCGATGATGATCTCCATGCTGGTGCAGGCACTGTACAACGTGGTGGACTCGATCTTTGTCGCCCGTGTCAGTGAGAACGCTCTGACCGCCGTCTCTCTGGCCTTTTCGCTGCAGAACATGATGTTCGCCGTGGGCATCGGCACCGGCGTGGGTGTCAACGCCCTGCTCTCCAAGAGCCTGGGCGAAAAGAACCAGTCCCGCGCCAACAAGACCGCCGAGAACGGCCTGTTCCTGGCACTGTGCAGCTACCTGGTCTTTCTGGTGCTGGGCCTGACCGTTGTGCGCCCCTACTTCTACGCCCAGACCGCCGATGCCGACATCGCCGAGCAGGGCATCCGCTACCTGACCATCTGCTGCGTGCTCAGCCTGGGCATGTTCATGCAGGTGATGAACGAGAAACTGCTGGCCGCCACCAGCCGCACCACCCTGAGCATGATCAGCCAGCTGGTGGGTGCCATCGTCAACATCATCCTTGACCCCATCTTCATCTTTGGCTACTGCGGCGAGGCTCTGTCCGGCACCACCGGTGCAGCTTTGGCCACCGTCATCGGCCAGTTCTGCGGCGCAGGGGTCTCCTTCTACCTCAACCTCCGCAAGAACCCCGATATCCAGCTGGATTTCAAGGGCTTCCGCCCCAGCGCCGAAGCCATCAAACGGATCTACGTTGTCGGCCTGCCCAGCATCGCCATGCAGTGCGTGGGCAGCGTGATGACCTTCCTGATGAACCAGATCCTCATGGCCTTTACCGCCACCGCTGTGGCCGTGTTCGGCGTTTACTTCAAGCTGCAGAGCTTCGTGTTCATGCCCATCTTCGGCATGAACAACGGCATGGTGCCCATCATCGGCTACAACTACGGTGCCCGCAAGCCCGACCGCGTCAAAAAGACCATCAAGTGCGCCATGTTCTATGCCGAGGCCATCATGCTGGTCGGCTTCCTGCTGTTCCAGTTCCTGCCCGACAAGCTGCTGGGCCTGTTCTCCGCCAGCGAGGCCATGCTGGCCATCGGCAAGCCTGCCCTGCGCATCATCTGCTTCCACTTCCTGCTGGCCGGCATGAGCATCATCCTGTCCTCCACCTTCCAGGCGCTGGGCAACGGCATGTTCAGCCTGATCATCTCGGTCTGCCGCCAGCTGGTGGTCCTGCTGCCCGCCGCCTGGCTGCTGAGTAAGACCGGCAATGTGAATATGGTGTGGTGGTCCTTCGTCATTGCAGAGCTGGTCAGTGTGACCCTGAGCTTTGTGTTCTTTGCCCGCCTGGACAAAAAGATCATCGAGCCCATGTACGACAACGCTGCCGCTGCACAGTAAACCGTTTCAGAACCCGTCCGGCACAAGAAAGGAACGTGACCTTTTATGGCAAAGAAGTTGAAATGGAATCTGATCCTGATGAGCGTGCTCTACCTGGGGCTGGGCATCTTCCTGCTCATGCGTCCCTCCACCGCCCTCAACGTGGTCTGCTACGCCCTGGGCGGCGTGGTGCTGGTGTGCGCCGCCGTTCAGCTGGTGCGCTACTTTGCCGTGGAGCGCGGCATCTTTCAGAGCCAGCTCACCCTCATCTCGGGCATCATCTGCCTGGGCCTGGGCGCGTTCCTGATCCTCCGCAGCGACATCGTGGTGCGCATCCTGCCCATCGTGTTCGGCCTGTTCGTCATCTTCGACAGTCTGGGCCGCATCCAGAACGCTCTGGACCTGCGCCGCTGTGAGTACCCCAGCTGGAAGGGCTTCCTGCTGCTGCCGGTGCTCAGCGTGGTGCTGGGCGTGGTGATGATCCTGAACCCCTTCGGCACCATGGAGACGCTGGTCATGGCCATTGGCATCATCCTCATCATTGAGGGTGCCATCAACCTGCTCAGTGCCCTGTACACCGTGCTGGCCATCCGCCGCTTTTCCAAGCTCCACCCCGAGACCCAGTCCATGCTGGAATCCCTGACCGGTCAGGATCTGAACGGTGACGGCGTGATCGCCCCGGACATCGCCCCTGCCGACGTGGAAGCCTCCGCCGTGGAGCTGGATCATGTGGACGAGAGCGCTGAGGTGGAGCAGGAAGAGGATTAAACTCCCTCCGTCATCGCTGCGCGATGCCGCCTCCCTCCATGAGGGAGGCTTTGGCCACCCCCATAAAGCTTCCCTCCGAGAAAAGGCTCCCTCTCCGAGGGAGCTGTCGCCGACAGGCGACTGAGGGAGTTTGTAACTAATAGCAAAGGATAAAACTAGAGATGGAAAAATACGATCTGATCATTGTGGGTGCCGGTCCGGCCGGCATCTTCACCGCTGTAGAGCTGCTGCGCCACGGCAGCAAGAAAAAGATCCTGCTGGTGGAAAAGGGCAAGCCGGTGGAAAAGCGCCACTGCCCCAAAGCCGAGCTGGGCCACTGCGTCAACTGCCGCCCCACCTGCGCCATCACCACCGGCTTCTCCGGTGCAGGCGCGTTCTCGGACGGCAAGCTGAGCCTCTCCTATGAGGTGGGCGGCGACCTGCCCAGCCTGATCGGCGAGGAGTTCGCACAGGAGCTCATCCATTACACCGATAAGATCTACCTCGAGTTCGGTGCCGACCCCCATGTGGAGGGCATCTACACCGGCGAGGACATCAAGGAGATCCGCAAGAACGCCATCCACGCCGGCCTGAAGCTGGTGGACTGCCCCATCCGTCATCTGGGCACCGAGAAGGCCCAGCAGCTGTATCTGGCCATCCAGAACTATCTGGCCGACAACGGCGTGGAGATGCTGTTCAGCACCGAGTGCGAGAACATCATCCTGGAGAACGAGGAGTGCAAGGGCGTGCTCATCAAGGGACCCAAGGACGCGGAAGCCCATGCTGTTTATGCCGATACTGTGGTCATCGGCACGGGCCGCCGCGGTGCCGACTGGCTGGAGAAGATCTGCGCCGAGCACCACATCGCCCACAAGCCCGGCACCGTTGACATCGGCGTGCGCGTGGAGTGCCGCAACGAGGTCATGGAAAAGGTGAACAAGGTGCTGTACGAGTCCAAGCTCATCGGCTACCCCAAGCCCTGGAAGAACAAGGTGCGCACCTTCTGCCAGAACCCCGGCGGCTTTGTGGCTCAGGAGAACTACGACAACGATCTGGCCGTGGTCAATGGCCACAGCTTCAAGGAGAAGAAGAGCGAGAACACCAACCTGGCCATCCTCGTCTCCCACAACTTCACCGAACCCTTCAACCAGCCCATCGCCTACGCCCAGAAGGTGGGTGAGCTGACCAACATGCTGGGCGCGGGCCACATCCTGGTCCAGCGCTACGGCGACATTCTGGACGGCAAGCGCACCTGGCCCAAGGAGCTGGCGCAATCCAACGTCAAGCCCACCCTGAAGGATGCCGTGGCCGGTGATATCACCGCCGCCATGCCTTACCGCGCCATGACCAACATCATTGAGTTCATCAAGATGCTGGATATGGTCGTGCCCGGCTTTGCCGCCAACGAGACCCTGCTTTACAGCCCCGAGCTGAAGTTCTACTCCAACAAGGTCAAGATGGACGAGAACCTCGACACCAACATCCGGGGCCTGCACTGTCTGGGTGACTCCTCCGGCTGGACCCGCGGCCTGATGATGGCCTCCGTCATGGGCGTGCTCATGGGCCGGAAGCTGGCCGAAAAGGAAGGGTGCTGATCGCACCTTCCCACCCCTCAAAACGTAAAAAGGACTGCTCCAGCGGAGCAGTCCTTTTGTAATTTCAGCGCAGCTTATTCCGGTTTGGAGAATTTGACAGGCAGCGGGTTCTGGCGGGATCCCGGTTTATTCTGGAATGATATGCATTTTCTTGCCAGATTCAATTGATTTTTCACCAAAAAATCGGTATACTATTTCCAGAGTACTGTGCGTTGTGCCCAATGCACAGCGCACACAGGGAGGTATTGCTATGCACGATTCCCCGGGAAGCGTCGTCACCCAGCTGTGCTCCGGGCTCCAGCTTTACAGCGCCGAACGGCGCATTGCGGACTGCATTCTTGCAGATGTAAAGTGGGCCTCGGTCGCCACCTCTGCGGAGCTTGCAAAGGCCAGCCACTCGTCCGAAGCCACGGTCACCCGGCTGTGCCACAAGCTCGGCTACGCAAATTATCGCAAATTCCAACTGGAGCTTGCGCGGGATGTGCTGGAGCAGCAGGAAACGGAGGCCCGCAAAAGGCCCCCCAATGACCCGCTGCATCAGGCCCTGCTCGATCTTCAGAACAACCGTCAGGAGGAGGTTCAGGCCACCATTCAGGCCTTGAACCTTGTCCAGCTGAGAAAGGTGCTTTCCATTCTGCGGGCGGCAGAGATCATTGAGATCGAAGCCAACGGCAGCAGCCTGCCCGTTGCCATGGATGCTTCGCTCAAGCTGGGCAGTCTGGGCAAGCGCTGCATGATCAGCCCGGTGCCAGAAAAGGCACGGTCTTTCGCTTCGGCACTGACCCCAAAAGATGCCCTGCTGCTCATTTCCAGCGCAGGCCGCTGCGAGGCGTTGGAGACGGCCACCCGTGCCGCCAAGAAGAACGGCACACCGGTCATCCTCATCACCTGCGACAAGCGCTCGGCGCTGGCAGGCCACGCCAGCTATACCCTGCTGGCCTCCAACCGTATCCAGCGCATTGCCAGCGATATGATGCCTTCCCAGCTTTCGGCAGCGCTGGTGGTGGAGGTGCTCTACTACCTGCTGGTGGGCAATTTCGATCTGAATTAAGCGCAAAAAAGTCCCGGCCGTTCTGGTCGGGACTTTTTGCTGTGTTTAAGCGATCATGCGTTAAAAACGTACTTGTCCATGCGGTGGAACGCCTCCTCGATGCGGGAACGGGGAGAAGCCAGATTCATGCGCAGGTGGCAGGGGCCAAAGAACATGGTGCCGTCCTGGATGGCAACGCCCACATCCCAGCAGGCGTGCTCCACATCCTCAATGGTCTTGCCGTGGGCCTTGCACCAGTCGGTGCAGTCCACGAACAGCATGTAGGTACCCTGCGGCTTGGAGACGGTCACGCCCTCGAAATGCTTCTCGATGTAATCGCAGGCAAAGTCGATGTTGCCGGTCAGCACCTCGCAGAGCTCGTCGGTCCACTCGTAGCCCTCGGGCTTGTAAGCACCGATCAGGGCGTGCATGGAGAGAACGTTCATCATGTTGTAGTGGCTCAGGCTGGACTCTTTTTCCATGCGGTCACGCCACCAGCTGTTGTAAACGATATGGTAGCTGCCCACCAGACCGGCCAGATTGAAGGTCTTGGAGGGGGCATAGAAAGCGGCGGTGCGCTGGCGGGCATCCTCGCTCACAGACTGGGTGGGGATGTGCTTGTTTCCGCTCAGGATGATGTCCGACCAGATCTCATCGGAGACCACATACACATCATACTTCTTGTACAGCTCCATGGCCTTTTCCAGCTCCCAGCGCTCCCACACACGGCCGCAGGGGTTGTGGGGGTTGCACATGATGGCGGCATGGATCTTTTCCTCTTTCAGGTGCTTTTCCATGTCCTCAAAGTCCATCCGCCACACACCGTTCTCATCCTTGACCAGCGGGCTGTGGACAGCCTCGTAGCCGTTGTTCTTCAGGCTCATGGTGAAGCCGATGTAGGTGGGGCTGTGGATCAGGATCTTGTCGCCCTTGGAGCAGACGCAGTTCAGGGCGCTGATCACGCCGCCCAGCACGCCGTTCTCGTAGCCGATGCACTCCTTGGTCAGGCCCTGCACGCCGTTGCGCTTTGCCTGCCACCGGATGATGGAATCGAAGTATTCATCGGTGGGGTTGAAGTAGCCAAACGCGGGGTGGTTGGTGCGCTCGATGATGGCTTCCTGGATGGTGGGCACGGTGGGGAAGTTCATATCGGCCACCCACATGGGGATGGCGTCAAAGCCCTCCTTGGGGGCGGCGGGGGCAAAGCCGGTGCCAAGGCCATCCACTGCAATGGCATCCTTGCCGTGGCGGTCCATGATGGAAGTGAAATCGTATTTCATAGCGGTGCTCCTTCTCTCAAAATTTTTATCTGGCCCCACTTTAACACACTTTGCCGCCGGGTGCAAGCAGCCAGCACGTTTCCCCGGATATCGTGCGGAAAAATCACGAATTTTTACGGTAATTGCACGCAAAAAGCCGGTCGGCATCCGCCGACCGGCTTTTATTGGTATTGACTTTCCGGATCAGCCCAGCATCTCGTGAGCGGTCTTGCAGATGGTCGCTGCATCCAGACCGTACAGCTTGAGCAGGTCCCATGCAGGGCCGGAGCAGCCGAACTTGTCCTGCACGCCCACGCGGCGGACAGGGGTAGGCAGCTTCTCGCTCAGGACGGCGCAGACAGCCTCGCCCAGGCCGCCGATGACGCTGTGCTCCTCGGCGGTGATGACCTTGCCGCACTCCTTGGCGGCCTTGAGGACGATCTCCTCGTCCAGAGGCTTGATGGTGTGGATGTTGATGACCCGGGCGTGGATGCCCTCGGCAGCCAGCTGCTCGGCAGCCAGGCGGGCCTCGTTGACCATCAGACCGGTGGCGATGATGGCAATGTCGCTGCCCTCGGTGATCTGCTCGCCCTTGCCCAGCTCAAAGTGGTAGGTAGCCTCATCGTGGAACACAGGCACAGCCAGACGGCCGAAGCGCAGGTAAACAGGGCCCTGCATGGCGTAAGCGGCACGCACAGCGGCACGGGCCTCCACATCGTCTGCGGGGCAGATCACGGTCATGCCGGGCAGGCTGCGCATCAGGGCAAAGTCCTCGCAGCACTGGTGGGAAGCACCGTCCTCGCCCACAGAGATGCCGCCGTGGGTGGCACCGATCTTGACGTTCAGGCGGGGGTAGGCGATCGAGTTGCGGATCTGCTCAAAGGCACGGCCTGCGGCAAACATGGCAAAGCTGGAAACAAAGGGAACATAACCCATGGTGGCCAGACCTGCGGCCACGCCCATCATGTTGCCCTCGGCAATACCGCAGTCGAAGTGACGGTCCGGGTACGCCTTACGGAACATGCCGGTCTTGGTGGCGGCAGCCAGGTCAGCGTCCAGCACCACCAGGTCGTCGTGGCCCTCGGCGGCCAGCTCCTTCAGGGTGTTGCCGTAGCTGTCACGGGTAGCGATCTTCTTCACTTCTGCCATCTTACTTGTCCTCCTCTTCCAGCGCGGCGTAAGCTGCATTCAGCTCCTGCATGGCCTGTGCGTATTCCTCATCGTTGGGGCCCTTGCCGTGCCAGTCAACGGAGTTCTCCATAAAGGAAACGCCCTTGCCCTTGAGGGTATCCAGAATGATGCAGGTGGGCTTTTCGTTCTCAGCGTGGAAAGCGGCGATGGCGCTCTCAATGGCATCAAGATCGTGGCCGTTGATGGTCAGCACGTTGAAGTTGAAGGCCTTCAGCTTCTCCTCCAGCGGGGCGCTGTTCATCACGGTCTCGGTGGTGCCGTCGATCTGCAGATGGTTGCGGTCCAGCATAACGCAGAGGTTGGACAGGCCGTAGTGAGAAGCAAACATAAAGGCCTCCCAGCACTCGCCCTCTTCCACCTCGCCGTCACCCAGGATGGTGTAAACATTGATGGGCTTACCGGCGTGCTTGGCACCCAGTGCCATGCCGCAGGCGGCGCTCACGCCCTGACCCAGACTGCCGGTGGACATATCCACGCCCGGCACACTGTTCATGTTGGGGTGGCCCTGCAGGTAGCTGCCAATCTTGCGCAGGGTCTTGAGGTCCTCCACCGGGAAGAACCCACGCTCAGCCAGCGCGGCGTACAGCGCCGGAGCCGCATGGCCCTTGGAGAGCACCAGACGGTCGCGGTCAGGGTTCTTGGGATCCTTCGGATCCACCTTCATCTCTACGAAATAGAGGTACGCCAGCACCTCGGCGATATCCAGGCTGCCGCCCGGATGGCCGCACTTGGCGCTGTGAGTGCCCTCGATCACGCCCATGCGGATGTGGCAGGCGTGTTTTGCCAGGGTAAGCTTTTCTGCATTTGTCATCTTTGGTCCTCCCGTATGAACCTCAGCGTTTGCATCGGATATGATACGCACCCGGGCCGTACGCCCCGATGCGCTATTTCTCAAGTCTATATTATCTATTCTATGCAAAAACGTCAAGGTTCTTTCGTCAAAATGTACATCCCTTGGCAAAATCGCTTGTAAATGTTCCCGTTTTTGTTGAAAATGCAGGGCCATTTTGCCCCCGCAAAACATTTTTGCAGCTTTTGGCCGCTTTGCAATATCATCTTTTGCCGCTGTATGATATAATAAGATGAATTTGTTTGCTTTTTTTATCATTTTGGGAGGTTCCTATGTCTTTTTCCTCACCCACATCCCGGGCACAGCGCAGCCGCAGGATTTTGCCCTGGCTGCTGTACCTGTATGCCCTCGTGCTGTTCGCCATGCACTTTGTCCGCATTTTTGACAACTCCTTCTGGGGAGATGAAGGGTTCAGCATCGGCCTTGCCCAAATGAATGTTTTTGAAATGCTCCAAGTCACAGCGGCAGATAACCATCCGCCGCTGTACTATCTTTTCACACAGCTCCTATATCATCTTCTGGGCAATCACGGATATGTCTATCATCTGTCGGCTCTGATTCCCTATGGACTCATTCTGATTCTTGCCTGTACAGTGATTTTCAGACAGTTCGGATTGATTCCCGCAGTTGTTGTTTCCACTTTTGCCTCTTTGACTGATACCGCTATCATGTTCAATGTCGAGGCCCGAATGTATTCACTCGGCGCTTTCTTCGTGTTAGCGGCCTATCTGGCACTCCATAACATTCTTCATTCCGGTAAAACCTCCGATTGGGTCATTTTCAGCGTCGCCTCACTTTGTGCCGCTTATACGCACTACTATGCCCTGATTTCCGTTGCATTTTTCTATCTGGCTCTGCTTTCTCTGCTTCCGCAGGATAAGAGCAGCTTTAAAAAAATCCTTATCACTTATTGTGCCGCAGTGGTCGTCTACCTTCCCTGGCTTCTGGTATTGCTTCCCACTTTCAAACGTGCTGCGGAGGACTGGTGGTCCACCTTCATTCCCTCTCCGATCAATTGTATCGGATTCTTCTTCAATCCTTCTTGGACAGTCCTCATTTTCGGTCTTGCATTCCTTCTTTATTTCACAGCACAGGCCAAATCGTCCTCTAACTGGCTCTTCGCCCCTGATACGATCTGGCTTTTGACCGGCTTGCTTTCTGCCGCCGGCACCTCCGCAGTCGGACTGATCGTTTCACATGCCTTTCGCCCGCTTTTTCTCGTTCGATACCTTTATCCGCTCACCGCAGTCGTTTACCTGGTTTTTGGCTTTCTTCTGTCTAAAGTCCGTTGGAGAACCATTCTGTCCAGTATTCTGATTTTGGGAACGCTGGTGTGCAGTCTACCGGATTTCTACCAAACCTATCAGCGGGAAAAGCGCATCGACCTTGCGACCACCCAGTGTCTGGAAGTTATTACCCCCTCTCAGGATGCAGTTCTTTATACAACGAACTACTTCCTAGACTGGACACTCTTTGACTATTACTTTCCGGGACGTGTCCATGCTCAAATCGAATCCTCCAATACTTCTCAGTGCTTCACTTCTTCCGATCCTGAGATCTGGCTCTTTATGGAACATGCGCTTTCTGATGCCGAATTGAATGCAGCCTCCGACAATGGTTATTCTCACGCCAATGTCTGTAACAGTACATTTGCAGAAGGCCCCGGTGAAGATTCCTTTTATTACATCTACAAATTTCAAAAATCCGCAAACACCACCCCGTAACCATCCTCATCCGCTGAGCTTGACAAGGCGGCTTTGCATCTGCTATACTTTTTGCACAATTCCCGGCTGAAGCCGGGGCTTTGCGGGCCGAAGCCCGTGTTTCTCCCCCGCAAACATTATTTTGAAACAGACACCATGAAGGGGTCTGCCGCTGGCGCGCGTGCTGGCGGCAGGCCCTTTTTGTCTGTGCATTTTCAGGAGGAATCATTGATGAATACCAAGACCCGTTCCGCGACCCGTGATCTGGTGCTGGCCGCACTGTTTCTGGCACTGGCCTTTGTGCTGCCCATGATCACCGGCCATGTGCCTCAGATCGGCAACATGCTCTGCCCCATGCACTTCCCAGTGCTGCTGGCTGGCTTTGTGCTAGGCGGCCCCTGGGGCCTGGCACTGGGCTTTGCCGCCCCGCTGCTCCGCTCGGTGCTGTTCGGGATGCCCCCGATGTACCCCATTGCCATCGCCATGGCCTTTGAGCTGGCCACATACGGCGCTGTGGCCGGTTTCATGTACCGCAAGGTGCAGCACACCCTGCCCATGATCTACGCCACCCTTGTCACCTCAATGGTGGCAGGCCGCCTTGTCTGGGGTGCGGTGCGCTTTGTGCTGGCCGGTCTGTCCGGCTCCAGCTTCCCGTTCAGCGCGTTCCTGTCCGGTGCGGTGCTCACTGCCGTGCCCGGCATCGTGGCGCAGCTCATCCTCATTCCGCTGATCGTGGCCGCGCTGCAGAAAGCAAAGCTGACGGCTTAAAATCCCTGCGCTGACCGAACCCACACAGCAAAAAAGCCCGGAACCGTACCTGCTATGGCGGCAGGTGGTTCCGGGCTTTTCAGTTCATATTACAGTGTGGCAGCAGCTGTAACAAAAAAGAAGGAGAATCTTCAACCGGCAAATTGGAGAAGATCAGCCGGCAAAGCTTGCATTGACAGCGCGGCGGTTGCTCTGGTTGACAAAGTTCTTCTTTGCGCTCTCGAGCAGGCTTGCAAAAGCCAGGCCAATGCCGCAGTTATCGGACACGCCCTCGGTGACAGTCAGGTAAGCGTCCATCATAGTGTTGTCCAGAATAGCAGTGTTCTTGTTCATCATAATAAATATCCTCCGTATATCGGTAAATGTCATTGTGTTTTTTGGCAGGGCCTCTATCTCCCTGCATCCTCAGAGCGGAACCGTTCAGAACCCTTCGTTCTTTTGTTTCCCTCTCTGAGGACGGCCATATTATGCCACTCAATTATGAAATCGTTTTATAAATTCTATGAACAAACTATGAATTTAGTGATACATTTTTAACGTTCTTTCGTTCTTTGCGCAACTAGCACAAAACGTTTTTTATAAAAAATAAAGTTCTTGTATACATGGACGATTGAAACCTTGTTTGGAAAGTTTTTTCAGATTTTCTCTCCGTTTTGCCCAGAATTTCTTCTGCAAAAGAGGATACTCTCATGCAAAATCCGTCAGAATCCGTCAATTTCAAACAGGACGAGGGCTTTCCTGTGCAAAATGCCCAGAAAAAAGTTCCAAACAAAAAGGCCGCCGTGCCAGCAGCACAGCAGCCTTTGAAAAGCCATTTCAGTTTTGCATCACTTGCACAGGAACGCCGGCAGGGGCTTGCCCTCCCTGCGCCACTGGTGATATTCCGCAGTGGCGGCAAATTCCACGTCACCGGCGGAGTTCAGGGCAGTTTCCACGGAATCCTGCACCACGCCAATGATAAAGCCGACACCGACCACCTGCATGGCGATATCATTGGAGATGCCAAACAGGGAGCAGGCCATGGGGATCAGCAGCAGGGAGCCGCCAGCCACGCCGGAAGCGCCGCAGGCACCCAAAGCACTCATCACCGAAAGAAGGATGGCGGCGGGCAGGGACACCTGAATGCCCAGCGTATTGGCCGCTGCCAGCGTCATAATCGTAATGGTGATGGCGGCACCATCCATATTGATGGTAGCGCCCAGCGGGATGGAGACGGAATACATATCCTTATCCAGCCCCAGCTTATCGCACAGATCCATATTCACCGGGATGTTGGCGGCAGAGCTGCGGGTGAAGAAGGCGGTCAGGCCGGATTCACGCAGGCAGCGGAACACCAGCGGATACGGGTTGCAGTGCAGATACACAAAGATGATAAAGGGCGAGACGACCAGTGCCATAAAGAGCATGGTGCCCACCAGCAGGAGCAGCAGCCTGCCGTACTGGGTAAAGATGGACAGGCCGTTGCTGGACACGTTGGTGTACACAAGGCCCATGATGCCGAAGGGTGCCAGATTGATGATCCAGCGGACGATCTGGGAGACTGCATCCGCTGTGTTTGCCAGGAACAGCTTGGTGCTGTTCGCGCCGTACTTCTTCATGGCCAGACCGAACAGGCAGGCCCAGAACAGGATGCCGATGTAATTGCCATTCAGCAGGGCGCTGACGGGGTTTGCCACAAAGTTGGTGAGCAGGGTGTTCATCACCTCGCCCAGACCCTGGGGCACCACCTCGGATTCTGCCGCCTCAGCCAGAACGACGGTCTGAGGGAACAGGAAGCTGGTCACCTCCGCAATGGCGGCGGCCAGGAAGGTGGTGAGCATGTACAGCCAGATGACCGTGCCAAAGCGCCGGTCCAGCCTGGACGTGCCCTGCGCCAGCGCACTGGCCACGATAACGAACACCAGCACCGGGGCAATGCCCTTCAGGGCACCCACGAACAGGCTGCCGAACTCTTCCACCCAGCCCGCGCCGGGCACCGCCAGTGCCAGCACCGCACCGACCACAAGGCCGATGACGATGCGCAGGATCAGGCTGGTGGCGTTGTACCTTGCCGCAACCGCTTTCAACGTTTTCATAACTTTTCTACTCCCCTATCCAGATTGTGCGCCTATTGCGCACAGTTTTCCCATTCCTCTACACGGAACAAGTACGATTATACGCCTTGCAGGCCAAAAAGTCAAAGATTTTGCCCGCTTTTTTTGTTTTTCATTTCAACATATACAGACACGAGCTTTTTTCACTGTCCGTATATGAAATACAGATTCACAAAAAGAGACCGCACCCCGTGTGTTTCGGGATGCGGTCTGTTCCTGTTTTAGTCGAGATAGGACACCTTGCCGGGCACAAAGCCCTGAATGCCCATGCCGGGCGCGTCGGAGACGGTGATGTTCTTTTCGTCGAACACGGCACCGCCGAGGATGTGGTCCTCGCTGCAGAGCACCGGGCCGTCAAGGTCGATCTTGGTGATGATCTTCTTGGCGCAGGCCAGCTCCACAGCGGCGTTGACCGAGATCTTTGCTTCCAGCATACAGCCGATCATGCACTCCACGCCGTACACCTCAGCGGCGGCGGCAATGCGCAGGGCATTGGTGATGCCGCCGCACTTCATCAGCTTGATGTTCACAAGGTCGGCCGCGCCGGTCTGCATGATCCGCAGGGCATCTGCCGGGCTGAACACGCTCTCGTCGGCCAGCACGGGCACATCGGCATGGCGGGTGACATACTGCATCCCCTCAAGGTCTGCGGCGGGCACGGGCTGCTCCACGAACTCAATGTCCAGCCCCTTCTCCTGCATCTGGTTCAGGATGCGGACCGCCTGCTTGGCGTTCCAGGCCTGATTGGCATCGATGCGGAGCTTGATGTCCCGGCCCACGGCCTGCCGCACCGCGGCAAGGCGGGCCACATCCAGTTCCGGGTCAATGCCAACCTTGACCTTCAGGCAGTCGTAGCCGCGCTGGACGGCGGTGCGGGCATCCCGGGCCATCTCCTCGGGCGGGTTGACACTGATGGTGATATCGGTCACGATGTTTTTGCGGGCACCGCCCAGCATCCGGTAAACAGGGGCGCTGTACTTCTGGCCCAGCAGATCCCACAGGGCCATGTCCACAGCGGCCTTGGCGCTGGTGTTGTGGACAAGCGCCTTCTGCACAGCGGCGGTCAGATCCTCAAATTCATCGAGGTCGCGGCCCAGCAGGGCAGGGGCGATATGATCCCGAATGGCACCGAGGATGGCCCCGGTGGTGTCGCCGGTGATGACACCGGTCGGGGGTGCTTCGCCGTAGCCCACCGCACCGGTATCGGTGTGGAGCTCCACGATAACATCCTCAACGCTGTTCACAGTGCGCAGTGCTGTTTTGAACGGCACCCGCAGCGGGGTGGAAATGCGGCCCAGCCGCACCTGTGTGATCTTCATAGTCCCGTCCTCCTTCTTATTCCAGCGGCAGGTTTGCCAGCTTGACAATGGCGTTTGCAATGATCTGGGCGTTCTGCACCAGACGTTCCAGATCGAAGCATTCATCGGGCTGATGCTCTGTGACCGGGTCACCCGCGAACAGGGGGCCAAAAGCCACCACATTGGGCAGCATCTTGGCGTAGGTGCCGCCGCCGATGCACTTGGGCGGGGCATTGTCGCCGGTGGCATCCCGGTAAACCTCCAGCAGGGCGCTGACCAGCGGGGTCTCGGCAGGGTAGTAGAGCTTTTCCTTGTGCACCTGCCCATCCAGCGCCCAGCCTGCGGCCTCAAAGGCGGCCTGCACAGCGGGCTGGCAGTCTGCCCGTTCCATGGTCACAGGATAGCGGTAGTTCAGCTTGACCCACAGATGCTGCGCGTCGCCCTCGATCAGCCCCCAGTTGCAGCTCATGGGGCCGGAGAGCGCATCCTCCAGCCGGTGGCCCAGCAGGCGCTCGCCGTAGGGGTCGGTGCCCAGCTTCTCGGCCAGAAAGTGCACGGCCTGCTTGGCATCCCCCTCCAGCGGCAGCCGGTCAAGGTAGCACACCAGCCGCCCGATGGCGTTTTCGCCCTGCTCCGGGTGGCTGCCGTGGGCCGAAACGCCCACCGCTTCCACCTGATAGCCGCCGGGGATGGCTGTCACGGTGATGTGCTCCGCATCCGGCAGGGCGGCCCCCGCCGGGGCGGTCAGCACAGCGCAGGCGTAGTCCGGCACCACATTGCCGGCCACGCCGCCCTGCACCCTGCTCAGCTGCCAGGCCCCGGTCTGGTGCAGCTGCACGGCATAGCTCTCGTTCAGGATGCCCTTTTCGCCGTTGATGAGCGGATACTCGCCGTCCGGGGTGAAGCCCAGCACCGGGATCTCCCCGCCGTGGGCCTTGTAGTACAGCACGTCCCGGTCGTTGGTCTCCTCGTTCAGGCCGAACAGCAGCCGGACACGGCGGTTGAGCGGAATGCCCAGATCCCGGATGGCCTTCAGCGCGAACAGGCTGGCCACCACCGGGCCTTTGTCATCAATGGAACCCCGGCCATACAGCCTGCCGCCCTCGATCTCGGCGGCGTAGGGCGGGTGATGCCAGCCCTCGCCCTCGGGCACCACGTCCAGATGCCCCAGCACCGCCACCATCTCGTTCCCGGTGCCGATCTCGCACCAGCCGATGTACCGATCCATGTCGGTGGTCTCAAAGCCCAGCTCATGGCAGAGGGCCAGCGCCTCGGCAAAGCAGGCATCCACCTCCTCGCCAAAGGGCTTGCCCGGCAGCGGGTCGGCCTCCACACTGCGCCTGCGCACCAGCCGCTGGAGCGCCGCCACCATCTGGGGCCGCAGCGCCGCCACGGCCTCGTTCAGTTTTTTGTCCATACGTTCCACCCCTTTTGTGATTCATTTCACAGCTTGTATTATAGAACGATTGCCCCCGCTCCACAAGCCCCAAGTTCGGCAAAAAAGGTCTTGACACTGCGCAGTGTGTACGCTATTATGTACATAAGAGGTGATACACGATGACGACCACTAATATCACGAACTTTCGCAAGAATGCTTTCCAGTATGTAGAGCAGACCGTAAAGTACAATGAACCGCTGAACATCTGCACCAAAGACGGCAACGCTGTTCTGCTTTCGGAAGAAGATTACAGCGGCATTATGGAAACGCTTTATCTCGTCTCCGTGCCGGGAATGCGGGAAAAGCTCATGGCGGCCAAGGCCGAACCGCTGGAAGATTGTGTTGACGAATCGGCTGTGGAGTGGTAAATGTACAAGATTGTTTATGCGAAAACCGCGCTCAAGGACATTCCAAAGCTGAAATCTGCCCATCTTGACGAAAAGGCGAAGGCGCTGATCTCCGTTATAAAAGAAAATCCGTTCCAGAACCCGCCGCCCTATGAAAAGCTGGTGGGCGATTTGAACGGCTCGTACAGCAGGCGCATCAACGTACAGCACCGCCTTGTGTATGATGTTTTTGAAGAAGAGCAAACCATCAAGATTTTAAGCCTTTGGACACATTACGAAAGATGACCCGAAAACGGACTGTTTTGCAGTTCGTTTTTTTTTTTTCAAATTTTTTTGAAAAAGGGTGAAAGGATTCCGCGCGGCGTGTATTTAAGGAAGTAAGAGCATCCATTTTTGCCGGAGCTCCACTTCCGGCCCAAAGAAAGTGAGGGATTCCCTATGAAGAAACGACTACTCAGCCTTCTGGTGGCGCTGTGCATGGCGGTAACGCTCCTGCCTGTGTCGGCAATCACAGCGTGGGCGGAGGAAGGCGGCTCCACCTTGAAACCTTTACAAATTCAGTCTGGTTATCCGGTTCTCGATGATATAACTCCTACAACCAATTCTGATGGGCACGAAATTTATACCGGTGATGGCTGGAGCTATGATGCTACGGCTAAAGTTTTGACCATCGCCCCCGAAAAACCTACTACCTATGATTTGAAAGAGTGCGGAAACATCCGTCTGGATCCAAAGAGTATTTTATGTTCTGCCATCATAAGGAAAAACGCAGAGATTGTAAATGGTAAATTTTGGAACGCCGAAAATCCTGGTTCCAGTATTACCAATGATGGCACTATAACGAGTGGCGTTTACTCAATGCCCGTTATAAATCATGGTACAATTACCGGCGGCATGTTTAGTTCTACCGTTACCAACACTGGCACCATAAAGGGCGGCATTTTTCATAAAAAACCAGAGGATGGCCAAGTCGCTGACGGCTATACCTTGAAAGTGAATTCCCAGCAGAATGGTAGCTATGAGAGTTTCGATACAGAAATCAGTTATTTCGGCAACAGCGGTTATGTCATTCCCAATTCCAACCATAATACCAGCATCACCATCTATATTTCTCTTAAAAACAGTCAAGCAATATTATTTCCTATTGATGTTACATTCGGAGACTCAAACGACACACATTGTTTGTTAGAAGATTGGGCACCAAGTGCAAGATATTACGATGATGGTAGAGGTTCTTTTTCTGTCACTTTTACCGCACCACCCGCCACTGCGGACACCGTTACCCTGAGCATACTGACCCGGCTAGTGATCGATAAAGACGGCTACCCCGTTGGCACCAAGGGCGGCACCCAGGATTACAGCGGCAACGGCTGGAAGTTTGAGGCGAGCAACAAAACGCTGACGCTGACAAGCGGCAGTTATGATTTCTCCGGTGAGGAAAACGCACTGCGCCCCCTGAACCCGAATGTCCATTTGGTGGTTGAATCCGGTGCAATGCTGACCGGCGGCGCGTTCAAAAACAAGCCCACTGGTGAAGGTGCAGGCACATTCAAAACAGTCATCCTGAACGGAACCGGTTCTATCACAGCGGTCAATGGCCTTACGTCCGATTGGGGCAAAACCCTTTATGCAGTCAAGACCGGGTATAATACCATTACCGCCAGTAAACCCATCCTTGATATCAACCGCATTTTATTGGAAAACGATGATCCTATATATTCTTCCAACAAAAACACCGTGCGCATCGATATAGAATCTCTTAGTTATATGAGTGCTCTTGATCCGAACGCGGATATCATACTGAACCAGGCTTCCCATGGTTTGTCTCTTAGCATGGACCGTGATGGCACACCGGTTATAGTCAATGCTCCTTTTGAGGTCGATGGCAATTATTATAATTATTATGGTGACGGCTGGAAGGTTAATAAAGTATACGATGGCATGAACCATGGCACACTGTATCTGACCGGCGGAAAAACCTACAACTTCCGATTTACCGACCCCGTCAATAAAACCGGCCAGTTGGATGCAGTGAAATGCGGCATCATCAATGAGGGCAGCACCATCGAGGACGGTGTTTTCAACACTCTGGCAGCAAATGGTTTGCCCAACAGCACTTCGAGCATGACCCCTAAAATCAAAGGCGGCACATTTGCAGCCGGTCTGTATTATAACAACGGCGAGATAACCGGCGGTGTATTCAACGGAAAAGACAGCATTTTCACCCAAGGAACCGTGCTGAGTGGAAATTATCGCTCTGTTACCGTAAAAGATGGAGCTATCTTGAAGGTAAACGATACGCTTCCTCTTATTTACGATGAGACCACCCATGATTTGGTGCAGGGCCTCGCATGGGATCTGTATTCCTACGCAGGCACCGTCCTCACCGTAGAAGCGGATGCAGATATTACAAATATCAACGGTCAAAAAATCGGCAAGGCATTCAACAGCAGTTACCCGAACGGTGAAACCGACAAAACAGTGGTACGCT
Organism: Faecalibacterium sp. Marseille-Q0746; assembly: GCF_017377595.1. Lineage (NCBI taxonomy): Bacteria > Bacillati > Bacillota > Clostridia > Eubacteriales > Oscillospiraceae > Faecalibacterium > Faecalibacterium sp. Marseille-Q0746. The sequence continues at coordinate 66,623 of NZ_JAFREI010000004.1, forward strand.
TTGAGATGCCCGACAGCGATGTGGAGTTGAACTCGACCAAAATTGTTGATCCCGACCCGAAGCCCGAACCCAAACCCGAGCCCGAACCCGAAGCCCCCACCTACACCCTGACGGTGAAGGGCGGCACGTTCACCTACAACGGCGGCGAAGCCATGACCAGCGCCAGCGTGCCGGTGGATGCCGAGGTCAAGGTGACGCTGAACCAGAGCGCCGTACCCGAGGGCATGGTGTTCGACCTGTGGGCCATGGATGAAGCCAGCCTGCTGGGCAACCCGGCGGTCGCCTACAATGAGGAGAGCTTTACCATCCCGGCGGGCAGCGTGGCCAAGGGCAGCACCGTGACCGTGGAAGCCCAGTACCGGGATGCCACCATCGAGAGCGAGCCCAGCATTCTGGGCACTGCCGCCATCATCGGCGTGGCCGGTGCAGGCACGGCGGTCATCGTGTGGCAGGGCTACCGCATCGGCATGGAGCTGTACGAGAAGTATTTCCAGCCCACGCCGGAAGAAACCGCGGCAGAGCAGGCCGCCCCGGAAGCTCCGGCAGCAGCCGCCGCTTCCTGAACGCAGGCGCACCCGCTCCCTTCCACACCTGACAGAACTGCATAAAAACAGCGCCGCTCCATCGTTTGTGGGGCGGCGCATTTTTGCGGTTCAATCCCGGCGCAAAGGCAGGGTAAGGGACATTTTCTGGTAGGCAATGCGGGGCGTGCCATCCTCCACATGGATGATGCCGCACTTGGTAAAGCCGTTTTCTTCCAGCAGATGCTGCATGATCTTGTTGTCGGCGTGGGTGTCGGCCCGCAGGCTCTCGCAGTGCTCCAGACACCAGGTGATCACAGCGGCGGCAACGCCGGGGTGCCTGCCCGCCGAAGCCAGCCGGTGGATGGTGCCGTAGGGCAGGGTATCGTTCAGCCACTTGCCATCCTCGATCCGGGCATAGGTGGGGTCCGGGCCAAGGATAAAGGCAAACACGCCCTCCAGCTCGCCGTTGACAAGGTAGAGGAACAGCCGGTTGGAATCAATGTCCTCTTCCAGCAGTTCCTGCGGCGGGAAATGATCTCCCCACTGGGTGGGGTTGCCGGAATCCGCCATCGCCTGCCGGGCGCGGGCATAAATTTTCAGGATCGCATCCAGATCTGCACGTCTTGCTCCACGAAACATCGTCATCCAACCTCTCTTCCGGCAGGCCGCTGCCCGCCCTGATCGTTCTGCCTTAATATAACACAAAACGGCCCTCTCCGTCAAAGCCTGCTGCAAAGGCGGAGAGGGTCGTTCACTGATGCGCTTATGTGCGCTGGCTGCGTGCCCGGCGGTACTCCCGGGGGCTCTGGCCATACCGCTCATGGAACAGGCGGTAGAAGTAGCTGGTGTTCTCGTAGCCCACCTGGGTGATGATCTGCTGGATGTTCAGGTCGCTGCGGCGCAGCAGGCGGGCGGCGGTCTCCATCCGGTGCTTCTGCAGCAGCTCCTTATAGGTCTTTCCGGTCTGGGCCCGGACGCACTCGCTGACATACGCCAGCGAAACGCCGTAGCTGCGGGCCACATTGGAAAGGCTTGCTTCGCGGTAATTCTGGGTGATCTCCTGTAATGCCGCCTGGACCAGCGCTTCGCGGCTGACCGCCTCGCCGCGCGTTTCCAGCGGGAAATTCTTGGTCTGTACCATAGCGTAAAACCCTCCGTTGCGGCAGCGGCGGGCGGGGACAGGGGGATGCCGGACACCCGCCGCAGCCAGTTCATCAGGCTTTCTGGGGAAGCCTTTCTGCCTATAATACGGGCGGGGCACAGAAATAATTGCAAATGGCTCAAATTTTTACAGAAACAAAAGATCAGAACATATTTTCGTTATGATAACGCCCGCTGCGGACGAACTCCACCCACTCGGCCAGGTTCACGGCGTGGTCGCCGATGCGCTCCAGATATTTGATGACCATGAGCAGATCCAGGGCGGCATCCACCTTGCCGGGGTCGGCGGCGATCTCCTGCGCCAGCGTATGCTTGATGGCGTTGAAATCGTAGTCCACCTCATCGTCGGCGGCAATGACCCTGAGGGCGGCCTGCTCGTCCTCAGAGGTCAGGGCATTCAGGGCATCCAGGATCATCTTGTGCGCCTTCTGGCCCATCTTGATGGCCTGGCTCACAGCAGGGTCACCCTCCTTGCGGACAGTGACCAGATGGGGGATGATCTCCGCGATATCGGAGGCATGGTCGCCGATGCGCTCCACATCCGTGACCACCTTCATGGTGGTGGAGATGCGGCGCAGGTCGCCTGCCACCGGCTGCTGGCGGAGCAGCAGGGTCATGCAGCGGTGCTCAATGTCCCGCTCCATGTTGTTGATGCGGCCATCGCCCTGCGCCACGGCGGCGGCAGCCTCGGCATCGGCGGTGCAGAGGGCTTCCATTGCAGCTTCCACGGCATCGGCAGCGCTCTGACCCATCTCGGTCAGGGCCGTTTTCAGGGCGGCAAGGTCGTTTTCGTATTGTGTGCGGTTGCTCATTGCGTTTTTCTCCTTAGCCGAACCGGCCCGAAATGTAATCCTCGGTGCGCTTATCCTGCGGGGTGCTGAAGATCTGCGCCGTGGGGCCGGCTTCCACCAGCTCGCCCAGCAGGAAGAAGGCGGTGCGGTCGCTGATACGGGCTGCCTGCTGCATGTTATGGGTCACAATGACCACGGTGTAGTTCTTTTTCAGCTCGCTCATCAGCTCCTCCACCTTCATGGTGGAGCCGGGGTCCAGGGCGCTGGTGGGCTCATCCATCAGCAGGACTTCGGGCTTGACAGCCAGGGCGCGGGCAATGCACAGGCGCTGCTGCTGGCCGCCGGAAAGGCCCAGAGCGCTCTTTTTCAGGCGGTCCTTGACCTCGTTCCAGAGGGCGGCACCCCTCAGGGAGCTTTCCACCAGCTCGTCCAGCTCTGCCTTATTGTGCACACCGTGCAGCCTGGGGCCGTAGGTGATGTTATCGTAGATGCTCATGGGGAAGGGGTTGGCCTTCTGGAACACCATGCCCACCCGGCGGCGCAGCTCAGTAGGCTGCATCTCGCGGGCAAAGATGTCCTGCCCTTTCAGGCGGACATCCCCCTCGATGCGGATCCCGGGCACAAGGTCGTTCATCCGGTTCAGGGTCTTCAGGAAGGTGGACTTGCCGCAGCCGGAGGGGCCGATGAGGGCCGTGATCTCCCGCTCGCCCATGTCCAGCGAAATATCTTTCAGCGCCTTGAAATCCCCGTACCAGAGGTTCAGGTTTTTGGCTGTGATAATGGGTGATACGTTTTCCATAGTTTTCCTCGAGATTTCCTCGTGTATTAAACCCCTCAGTCTCGCATACGCTCGACAGCCCCCCTAGTAGTGGGGCCCTTGGCATAGAGGGGAACTTGCAGTGCTTCACGCAGCGCCAGGGCCGCCCCTATTAGGGGCGGTGGCAATGCGAAGCATTGACGGTGGGGTTTATTTACTGCTTCTGTTTCAGTTTGGTTTTGGCCAGCCGGGCTGCCAGATTGATGGCAAGCACCAGCACCAGCAGCACTGCACCAATGGCCCAGGCGGAGTCGAAATCGCCGTCCTCAAAGGCACGGAGGTAGAGCAGCACCGACAGGGTGGCACCGTTGGAGGTGTAGGCCTTGAGCACGCCGTTGGCAATGACCTCGGCGGCACCGGCGGTGAAGAGCAGCGCGGCGCTTTCGCCCACGATGCGGCCCACGGCCAGGATGCAGCCGGTCACAATGCCGTCGATGCTGCAGGGCAGCACGATGGTGCGGATGATGTGCCACTTGCCTGCGCCCAGACCCAGCGCACCCTCACGGTAGCCCTGGGGCACCGTTTTCAGGGATTCCTGGGTGGTGCGGATGATGGTGGGCAGGTTCATGATCACCAGCGTCAGGCTGCCGGAGAGCAGGCAGGTCTGGAAGCCCAGTGTCTGGGCAAACACCAGCATACCCACCAGACCGTAAATGATACTGGGGATGCCCGCCAGCGTCTCGTTGGTGAACTCGATCACCGAGATGACCTTGCGGTTCTGGGCGTATTCGGTCAGGTAAACGGCCGCGCCCACACCCAGCGGCAGTACGATCAAAAGCGTCAGCAGGATGACATACAGCGTGTTGAGGATCGCAGGCAGGATGCCGTCCGTGCCCTTCAGCACACTGGCGGTGGTGGTCAGGAATTTCCAGCTGATGTGCGGGATGCCGCGCACCAGCACCATGCCCAGAATGCCCGCCACCAGTACAATGACCAGCACGGCCGAGGCCCAGACCAGAGCGTTCATCACGCGGTTCCAGGTGCGGCGGGAGGCAGAAGCACTGTTATTCATCGCGCTTTCCTCCCTTCAGCACCACATTGAGCAGGATATTGATGCCCATGATAAAGACGAACAGCACCAGCGCAATGCTGAACAGCGCCTGTTTCTGCAGGCCGCTGGCGTAGCTCATCTCCTTGGCAATGGCGGTGGTCAGGAAGGTGACGCTGCGGAACAGGCTGTCCGGCATGTTGGGGCTGTTGCCAGCCACCATCATCACGGCCATGGCCTCGCCGATGGCGCGGCCGATACCCAGCACGATACCGGCGGCAATGCCGCTCCTGGCAGCGGGGACGCTGACCTTGAACCAGGTCTCGGCATCCGTTGCGCCCAGAGCCAGGCTGCCCTGCTCATACTCCGGCGGCACAGCGTTGAGCGCTGTGACCGACACCGACACGATGCTGGGCAGGATCATCACCGCCAGCACCACGATGGCGCTCAGCAGGCAGGCACCGGAGGCCTTACCAAAGGTCTTGGCCACGGCGGGCACCAGCACCTGCATGCCCAGCAGGCCGAACACCACGCTGGGGATGCCGCTCAGCAGCTCAATGGCGGTCACGACCACGGTGCGCACCTTCGGGCCTGCGGCCTTGGAGAGGAACACCGCCGTCAGCAGGCCGATGGGCACACCGATCACGGTGGCACCCAGCGTGCCGTAAACGCTGGACAGGATGAAGGGCAGGATGCCGTAGGCCGGGTCGGCAGCGGTGGAAGCCCACCGGGTGCCGAACAGGAACCGGAGCAGCCCGATCTTCTGGATGGCAGGCACACCGGAGAGGACCATGTACACTGAGATCAGGAGCACACAGCCCACCGCCAGGATGCCGCAGAGGAAGAAGATGAAGTTCATCACCGCTTCCAGCCACTCAGCAGGGGTTCTGGGAAGAGAAAACTTTTTGTTGTTCATAGCATCATTGCTTTCCGCAATTACTCATTCACAGGAACAGCACCGGCAGTGCGGATCAGGTCAGCAGCATCGGCACTGGTGGCAAAGTCGAAGAAAGCCTGTGCCTGCTCAGACAGGGTGACAGACTTGTTAGTGACGAACACGAAGGGACGCTGCACCTCGTAGCTGCCGTCCTTAACGGTCTCCTCGCTGCACTCCACGCCGCCAACGGTGACCATCTTCACGGTGTCGCCCACAGCGGACAGGGAAGCGTAGCCGATGGCCAGAGGGTTGGCCTCCACAGCGCTGATGACAGCACCGGTAGCGGTCAGCTCCTGCGCGTACTTGCAGCTGTCCTTGACATCCACGATGCTCTCAAAGCCATCACGGGTGCCGGAGCCAGCCTCACGGCCGATCAGAACGATCTCGCCGTCGTCGCCGCCGACCTCAGACCAGTTGGTGATCTCGCCGGTGAACATCTGTTTGAGCTGGTCAACGGTCAGATCCTCCACCTTGCTTGCATTGTTGACGATGATGGCGATGCCATCCAGAGCGATGGTGGTGCCATCCACGTCAGCCTTCTCGTCGTCCTTCAGGGCACGAGAGGACAGGCCGATGTCCAGGGTCTTATCGGTAGCACCGGTGATGCCTGCGCCGGAACCGGTGGGGTCGTAGCTGACGGTGACACCCGGCTCAACCTCAGCAAAGCCTTCGGTCAGGGCAGCGATAACGTTCTTCATGGAGGTGGAGCCACCGGTAGCAACGTTGCCGGACAGGGCAGCAGCGGTGGAAGAAGCAGTGGAGCCTGCAGCGGCAGAGGCAGAAGAAGCTGCAGCAGAGGAAGCAGAACCGCCGCAGGCGGTCAGGGCAGCAGCGGCAGCAACTGCACCGCAGACAGTGAGAAACGAACGGCGCGTGATCTTTTTCATAATATTTGTCCTCCAAACATCCGGGCTTTCCGTTCCCGGCTCTTGTTTTCGTGTTTTCCTTGGGTACGGCACTATTGTATCCCAGTCGGTAAGCCGCTTCGACCACAAGCGGGAAAAATCGAGGTAAATTGTTTGGACATGTTTTTGCCCCAATGTAAAATTCGGGCGCAAAAAAGCCCGGGGTGCGGGTGCACCTCGGGCTTTTGGGGGATATCAGACTTTATCGACAGCGGAGACTGTCACTTTGCCGTCACTCGTCAGAGCAAACTCAGCATTCTTGCCCTGCAAGGTCACATACAGCTTGAACGGCGTGCCCTTCTTAAAGGTCTCGTAGTCGCTGACCGATGCCTTGAACTGCGGCACGACGGTTTTGCTGAACGCACCGGCGGTTTTCACCAGAACGTCTGTCTTATTCTGGAGCTCCAGCTCGTTCTTGTCGATCTTGGCGTGGAACACTTTTATGAACGCATCTCCTACAAGGCCGCTGCCATTGTACTTGATGCGCACATTGGGTTTGCAGAGATAACTTTTGGCGTTTTCATCGCCAACCACTTCATCGCCGGTCAACACCATATCCGCGGCTACCGTCACTTCAAACTCACCCAGCCCGATGGTTGCGGACGGGATCTCGCTGCCGCCCCCATCGCAGCCGGTGAGGACACCAGCGGCAGAAGCGGCCAGCACAGCGGCGGCAGATGCTTTCAGAAAATCACGGCGGGAAAAAACATTGCGCATCAGAAATTCCTCCCATTTCAGATCTGGTTTGTTTCTATCATCATAGTACCATATTTACCCAGACTGTCAAGGGACAGAATTCAACCCCTCAGTCTCGCTACGCTCGCCAGCTCCCCTAATAGGGGAGCCCTTGGCATATCGGGAAAGTCTGCACGGATGGACAAAGCACCGTCGTTAAAGCTCGACCTCCACGCTATCGGGGCGGTAGAAGGTGACATTCCTGCGCCACTGGGGCTCACCCATGGTGCGTCGGTAGCAGTCTGCCAGCTGCCGCACGGCCTCCTCGGGGCTGCGCACCTTTCCGCCGCAGCAGGGGAGCACCAGCACCCGGAACCAGGCATCAAAGAGATGCTCTGTCCAGCCGGTGTCCTTGGCCCCGCACCGGGCGTAAAAGCCCAGGCGGCGCACAGCCATGGCCTCGTCCTCGGCTTTTTCGGGGCACTCCGCTTCAATGAGGATGGCCTGCGCGCCCTTCTCGTGGTCAGGCAGGGCGGCCAGCAGAACGGCTCCGATGCCGCCGGCCCGATACTGGGGCAGAACGGCAAAGTAGTCCAGCTGGCTCACCTCACAGCCCACGGGCCGCACCATCAACAGATACGCCACCAGCGCGTCGTCCTCATACACGCCCCAGGTGTGGGCGGTACCGGCGGCCTCGCTGTTCAGGATCATGCTCAGGGGCTTCAGCTCTCCGGCAGGAAAATCCCGGCGCATCTCGTTCAGGTAAACGTTCGTCAGCTCTTCGGCGGTCAGCAGCCGCCAGGTCAGGCTCTCGGGGTTCATACGATACGGGTTCCTTTCTGGTAGACAGCCTGAATATTCAGTTTCTTGTCTGCCAGGATCACATTGCCGTAGCGGCCTGCAGCCAGACTGCCGTAATCATTGTCGATGCCAATGCTCTTGGCGGGGTTTTCGCTGGCGGCGCGGACAGCGCTTTCCAGCGGGACGTTCATCTCCAGCACGGCACGCTTCATGCAGTCGTACAGGCAGGTGGCACTGCCCGCAATGGTGCCGGGGTGCTCGGTCAGGGTGGCGCGGGGGCCGCTGACCGTGACCGCCTGACCGCCCAGGCTGTACTGGCCATCGGGCAGGCCGCAGGCCATCATGCTGTCGGCGATCAGGATGACATGGTCATCCCCGAAGGTGTTGAAGGTGAACCGCACCATGGCCGGGTGGATATGAACGTTGTCGGTGATGAGCTCCACCTCCGCGCCCCGTTCCAGCGCCGCAATGATGGGGCCGGGCTCCCGGTGGGTGATGCCGGGCATGGCGTTGTACAGGTGGGTCATGTGGGTCGCGCCTGCGTCAAAGGCGGCGTTGGCGGTGTCGTAGTTGGTACAGGTGTGGGCAATGGAGATGCGCACCTCGTTATGGCAGGCGGCAATGAACTCCAGCGCACCCGGCTCCTCCGGGGCGATATCCACCAGCTTGATCAGGCCGTTTGCCCGCTTCTGCAGGCGGCGGAACATGGCAACATCCGCCTTGTGGAGATACTCCGGGTTCTGGGCACCCACCTTGTTGGGGCTGATGAAGGGCCCCTCCATGTTGATGCCCACAAGGTCTGCGCCTCTGCCGTTTTGATGGGCGGCGGCAGCATCCATCACACCGTTCAGGATTTCTTCCGAGAAGGTCATAGTGGCGGGGCAGATGGCCAGCACGCCCTTACCGGCCTCGAAATCGGCCAGGGTCTGGATGGCTTCTTCATTGCCGTCACAGAAATCCTTGCCCATGGCACCGTGGAAGTGGATATCCACCAGGCCCGGCAGAGCGTAAGCGCCCTTGGCATCCACGATCTCTTCGCCTTCCTCCGGCTGTGCAAAGGGCACGATGCGCCCCTCCCGGATGGTCAGGCTCCCCTCCTCAAAGGTGTGACGGGGGGTATAAATCAGAGCATTTTTGATGATCATTTTAATGCCTCCTAAACCTCTCCGTCTGCGAAGCAGACGGAGAGGTTTTGTCTTACAGCAGGCTCAGTGCTTCCTCATCGGCCACAAGGATGCAGTCGGGATGCATCTGCAGGATGGAGCCCGGGCACTCGGGGGTCACAGGGCCGGAGACGACTGCCTTGACTGCCTTGGCCTTTGCCAGACCGTTGGCCACCACCAGAACCTTGCGGGCCTGCATGATGGTCTTGATGCCCATGGTGTAGGCCTGCTTGGGCACCAGATCCTCGTTGCCGTCAAAGAAGCGCTTGTTGGCCTCGATGGTGGCAGGGGTCAGATTCACGCAGTGGGTCTCCAGCTCAAAGGCCTCGCCCGGCTCGTTGAAGCCGATGTGGCCGTTGGGGCCAAGGCCCAGCAGCTGCAGGTCGATACCGCCCACGCTGTGGATGATCTCGTTGTACTTTTTGCAGGCATCCACAGCATCGGGGTTGGTGCCGTCGGGCAGATGGATGGCCTCGGGGCGGATGTTGACCTTGTCAAACAGGTTCTTGTGCATAAAGCTCCAATAGCTTTCGGGATGCTCCTTGGGCAGGCCGCGGTACTCGTCCAGATTGACGGTGGTGACCTCAGAGAAATCCAGGTCGCCCTTGTTGTACCAGTCCACCAGCTGAGCGTATGCGCCAACAGGGGTGCCGCCGGTCGCCAGACCCAGCACGCAGTTGGGCTTCATAATGACCTGTGCGGAGATGATGTTGGCAGCCTTGCGGGACATGTCCTTGTAATCTTTTGCACGAATGATCTTCATAATGGGGAACCTCCTGTTATTTTGCTTTGTTGTTTTCAGTATAGCATATTTTCCGGCCAAAAGGGTAGCCGGTTTGTGAACAAAACAAAATGCCGCCGAAAGCGGGGCGTAAACGCCCGCCCTCAGCGGCATTTTTACAGTTTTGGAATGGATGCGGAAGCAACCAGCCTTCCGCACGGAAACGTGCTCAGAAGGATGCTTACAGCATCTTCTTCAGCTCATCATACACGAACTGCACCTTGGTGCCGATGATGACCTGGCAGGTGGTCTTGTCGGGGCGGATGACACCGGCAGCACCGGCAGCCTTCACAGCCTTCTCATCCACAGCGGTGTAGTCCTTAATGGTGAAGCGCAGGCGGGTAGCGCAGTAGTCCACGCTGGAGACGTTCTCCTTGCCGCCGATGGCCTTCAGCACGCCAGCAGCAACCTCAGTATAGTTGTTGTTGGCCAGAACGACCTTCTTCTCAGCCTCTTCGGCATCCTCGTCCTCACGGCCGGGGGTCTTCAGGTCGAACTTGGTGATGGCGAAGTAGAACACGAAGTAGAACACCACGAATGCAGCGATGCCCAGAGGAATGATCATCCAGGTCTTAGCAGCTGCAGGCAGAGAAGCGGAGAACACCAGGTCGGTAGCACCTGCGGAGAAGCAGAAGCCAGCACGGAAACCGGAGTAGTAGGTGATGATGGTGAAGATGCCGTACAGAGCGGAGTACACAACGTACAGCGGGAAGCACAGGAACATGAAGCCGAACTCAAAGGGCTCGGTAACGCCGCAGACGAAGGCGCAGATGGCAGCGGACAGAACCAGACCGATGGCAGCCTTCTTGTTCTTGGCGGTACGGACCATGGCCAGTGCAGCACCGGCGATACCGAACATCATGCAGGGGAAGAAGCCGGACATGTACATACCCAGGCTCCAGCCCACATCAGCAGAGGTCTCGCCTGCCCAGAAGTGGGACAGGTCGCCCAGGCCGATGGTGTCGAACCAGAACACGTTGTTCAGAGCGTGGTGCAGGCCGGTGGGGATCAGCAGACGGTTCAGGAAGGCGTAGATGCCAGCGCCGATGCCGTCCATGCCAGCGATACCGTTGCCGATGGCGACCAGTGCATCGAAGATGACGGGCCAGACGAACAGCAGAGCGACAGAAACAACGATGGAGATCAGGCCGGTAGCAATCGCAACGAAGCGCTTGCCGGAGAAGAATGCCAGCCAGTCAGGCATCTGAGTGCTCTTGAACTTGTTGTAGCAGGCTGCACCCACCACAGCGGCCAGGATGCCGATGAAAGAGTTGCCGGCCACCTTCTGGAAAGCGATGTAGGTAGCGGTGCCCTCTTCCAGGGTGCGCACCATGCTGACCACGCCGGGGCTCAGCAGCTGCTGCATCATCAGGTAGCTGACCAGGCCAGCCAGACCAGCGGTACCGTCGTGGTCATCAGCCAGGCCAACGGCTGCGCCGATGGCGAACAGCCATGCCATGTTATCGATCAGAGCGCCGCCTGCCTTGACCAGCAGGAAGCCAACGGTGTAAGCTGCACCGGAAGTTGCAGCACCGGGGACACCCATGACACCCGGGGCCAGGGCATAACCGAGACCCATCAGGATGCCGCAGATCGGCAGCACAGCGACGGGAAGCATCAGAGCTTTGCCCAGTTTCTGGAGATACTTCATCATAAGACACATTCCTCCTTAAAGAATGTTGTTGTTATGGAGGCCTCTGGTTGCAGGCTGTCCATAATTGCGTAACAATATTTTAACACATCCTCCGAAAAAAAGAAATAGGGTCTGCGCCCGTTTTCGCAATTTTGCACCAAAAATCCTTGAATTTGCATCTTTCGTGAAAAACTTTTTGGAATTATTGCGCATTTCAGAGCAGGATTTTGAAAAAACTTTTCTTTTGCCCTTTCTCCCCAAACCGCTTGCATCCTGCGCCGGAATCGGGTACTATACTTATAAATAGAAAACACAAGACCCAGGGAGGTTCTTTTTATGGAATGGACTGATATCCGCCTGACCGTGGCCAAGGCCGATGCCGACAACGCCGAGGCCGTTGCCACCATGATCGCCGAAGGCGGCATCTATATCGAGGATTACAGCGACATCGAGCAGCAGGTGGCCGAGATCGCCCACGTGGATCTGATCGAGCAGGAGCTGCTGGACAAGCCCCGCGACACTGTGATCATCCACATGTATCTGGAGCCGGGCGCTTCCCCCGTGGAGACGCTGGCCCTCATTCAGGCCCGGATGGAAGCGGCAGGCATCGCCTACACCGTGGAGACCGAGGGCGTGGAGCAGGAAGACTGGCAGAACGGCTGGCGCAAATACTACCACCCCATGGACATTGGCAAACGGCTGGCCATCGTGCCCTCCTGGCAGGAGTACGACACCGACCGCGTCAAGCTGATCCTTGACCCCGGCCTTGCCTTTGGCACCGGCGGCCACGAGACCACCAGCCTCTGCCTGGAAGCGCTGGACGAGCGGGTCAGGGGCGGTGAGCGGGTGCTGGACATCGGCACCGGCAGCGGCATCCTTGCCATTGCCGCCCTCAAGCTGGGCGCAGGCAGTGCCGAGGGTGTGGATATCGACCCCGTGGCCGTGCGCACCGCAGGCGAGAATGCCGCCCTGAACGGCGTGGCTGACAAGCTGACCGTTCTGGTGGGCGACCTGTCCGACAAGGCCAGCGGCAGGTACGACATCATCACCGCCAACATCGTGGCAAACGCCATCATCAGCCTTGCCCCCGCCGTGCCCGGCCTGATGGCCGAAAACGCCACCTTTATTGCCAGCGGCATCATCGACAGCCGCAAGGACGAGGTGATCGCCGCTCTGGAAGCCGCCGGCCTGACCGTGCAGGAAGTGAAGGAGAAGCGCGGCTGGGAGTGCATCGTCTGCAAAAAAGCGTAATTGCAGAAGCTTTCATGATTTCTTTCAGCTGGCTTGCCCTCTCCGTCACCTTCGGTGCCACCTCTCCCAAAGGGAGAGGCCTTGGCAAAAAGATGAAGTTTGCGTGGACTGCCAAAGGCTCCCACTTTGGGGGAGCTGGATTTGCGAAGCAAAGACTGAGAGGGCGAGGACGTTTAAGGAGAACACTATGCCTCACCGTTATTTTACAACCGAAATCTCCAATGGCACCGCCACCCTGCGGGGGGCCGATGCCCATCATCTTTCCCGCGTGATGCGGGGCAAGCTGGGGGACACTGTCATCTTATGTGACGGCAACGCCGTGGAATACACCGCCACCATCACCGGCTTCGGGCCGGAGACGGTGGAGTTCAGCGTGGAGCCGGGCTATCCCAGCGCCGCCGAGCCCAGCGTGGAAGTGACCTTGTTCGTGGGTTACCCCAAGCAGGACAAGCTGGAGCAGGTCATCCGCCACGGCGTGGAGCTGGGCTGCACCCACTTTGTGCCCTTTTTCAGCCGGTACTGCGTGGCTGCCCCCAAAAAGGAGGAGCAGAAAAACGAGCGCTACAACCGCATCGCCTTTGAAGCCGCCAAGCAGTGCGGCCGGGGCGTGCTGCCGGATGTCGCCCTGCCCCTGCCCAACTTCGGGGCCCTCTGCCGCAGCCTGGAAGGGTACGATCTCGTGCTCTTCTGCTACGAGCTGGGCGGCGCGCCCCTGCGCCAGCTGCTGGCAGACGCACAGCCTGCCGACGGCCAGCGGCTGAAGATCGCCCTCATCACCGGTGCCGAGGGCGGCTTTGCCGTGGAAGAGGCCGAAATGGCCGCCAATGCCGGTGTGAAAACGGTGGGCCTCGGCCCCCGCATCCTCCGGTGCGAGACCGCCCCGCTGGCGGTGCTCTCTGCCGTGATGACCCTGACAGGCAACTTGGAGTAATTTTTATTTCCACATATACAAAAAGGACGGCGCAGGCCGTCCTTTTTGTTTACTTTATTTTCGCGTTCATCAACGCTTTTTTCACCTCAATGAGGTTTTGCGGGCTGACAGAGAAGCTCCGCAGGCCCAGCTGCAGATATTGCAGGGTGTTGGCCGGATTGCCCACCGCGCTGCCGCAGATGGTCACGGGGATCCCGCCCTCCCGGGCAGCCTCCACTACCATGCGGATGAGCTTTTTCATTGCGTGGCTGGCCGGGCGGTAGTAGCGCTCGGCAATGGAGATATCCCGATCCACCGCGTGGGTGTACTGGGTCAGATCGTTCGTCTCGATGACAAAGAAATTGCACCCATGCTCCACGAATTCCTCTGCCGTCAGGCAGGCCGAGGGCACCCCGAACATCACGCCAAAGGGCGTGTTCGGGTCAAACTCCTCCCCCCGCTCCCGCAGCAGCTGGCGGCAGTGCGCTACCAGCCGCATGGCTTCGTCCCAATCCTCGAGGTTGGTCACCATGGGGAACATGACCCGCAGGGGGCCGTGGGCCGCCGCCCGGAGCAGGGCGCAGATCTGCGTCTCAAACTGATGGGTCTGGCGCAGGCTGCTGCGGATGCCCCGCAGGCCCAGCTTGGAGGATTCCAGCCCCCTATGGATATCGGCCATGGCGCGGTCCACACCAAAATCAAAGGTGCGCACTGTTACCACACCGCCCTTTGCGGCGGCAATGCAGGATTGATAGAACACGAACTGCTCCTGCTCGTCCACCGGGCGGCCCGGCAGCATCATATAGCCGCTGCGCAGCAGGCCCACGCCGGAAGCGCCTGCCTGCAGCGCCGATTCGATATCCTCCTGCCCGTAGCAGTTGGCCAGGAGCTCAAACGGCACATCATCCTTTGTCCGGTTGGGCAGGACGCTGATGCGGGCGGCTTCCGCGCTCTCCCACTGCAGCTCGCAGATGCGGCTGACCGCCTGCTGGCGGGTGTTGGCATCCGGGTCCAGGATGCACTCGCCGTTGTCGGCATCCAGCACCACGGTGCGGCCGTCGCAATCATCCAGAAACTCCCGTCCCACCTGCACCACGCAGGGAATGTGCATGGCCCGCGCAATGATCGCCGCGTGGCTCTGCTTATTGCCCTCCGAAGTGATGATGCCCAGGATCATTCCCGCCGGAACGCTGAACAGATCGCTGGGCATCAGCATCTCTGCCGCCAGGATCACCGGGTGATCCAGCGCCAGCCAGACCCGGGGACGGTTGGTCAGCACGTTCACCACGCGGCGGGCGGCATCCAGAATATCCGCACTGCGCAGCTGCATGTAGGCGTTGTCCTCCATGGCCGCAAGCTGCTCTGCATAGCGGTTGCCCGCACGGTACATGGCCTCGGCAGCGCTGATGCCCGCCTTGATCTGGAATTTGACCTCGTTCATGAAGCCTTCATCTTCCAGCATCATGCTCTGGAACAGGAAGATGGCCTGCTCCGTAGGGCCGCTGCGGTCTGCCATGCCGTCCAGCTCACGCTGGGCTGTCCGGACAGCGTTTTCCAGCAAACGCTGTTCCCGTTCCGCGTTGAACGGCCCGGTGGCAAAATTTTCGTGCCAGCGCTCCAACCGGCTCACCTGTCCCATCACAAGGCCCGGCGAGGCGCTGTGTCCCTGATAGACCTTCATTCCTCGATCACCTCCGGTAGTACCGGCCCGGTAAGGGCACGGCAGACCAATGCCTGTAAGAACGTATTGGGCAGCAGAGCAGCCCGCGCGGCCTGTGCCGCATTGCCGCTGCCCTCAAACAGGGGCGCAAAGCTCTCGATGCGCTCCCGGTCGCATTTTTCCAAAAAGGCTTCCGCCAGTGTCCGGGTGGTATAGAACACGGTGGGGTCCACGCCCGCATCCTCGGCGGCAGCTTCCAGCGGGGCCAGCTGGGCATCCTTCATGTTGGCCAGCAGCAGGGCCGCATCCGCTGTCAGGGTCACGGGGTATTTTTCCCGTACCGCCTTCTGCACCTGCTGGAATTTCCACGCAAAGGCGGCGGCATCCTCACAGCTCTCGGCGCTGGTGGAAACGGCATAGGCGCAGCCCCGCAGATATCCCATGGCGCGGCGGGTATCGTAGTAGCCCAGCTCCATGTTCCGTCTGGCGGTATCGGGGTCAAAGTGGAGGATGTCCCCCAGCTCCCAGTAGCTGCGGATCATGGTGGTGGGCAGGCCGGTGCGGTTGGGCAGGGTGATGCCCACCCCTTCCAGGTCGACACAGACCAGCTCCTCCGCGCCCATCTTCTGGGCCAGCGCGGTGGGCATATTGTCCCGGTACCCGCCATCCAGGAACTGCACCCCGTCGATCTGCTTTGCCCGCAGGGCGGGGAAACAGGCGGCCGAGGCCAGCAGATAATCCTTCACCTTGCCCGCCGGGATATCCTCCAGCGTCAGCTCCCGGGGCTTCAGCCCCCGCTTTTCCACGGTGACAAGGCCGAACCGGATGGGCGAAGCCCGCAGGGCATCCTCATCCAGCACCCGCTCCACGATCTCTTCCAGCGGGGTCACGTCCATGCCGCCGTCCCGCACCACTTCCCGCAGGAAGGCGTGCAGCTCAGAGAGGTCGGCGTTTTCCTCCGGCAGCTCCATCACGTCCTGGCTGCGGATGCTCATCCACATATCCCGGGCCGTTTCGTACAGGTCCAGCGCAAACATGGCACCGTTCAGGCTGCCCACACTGGTGCCGGTGATGATCTGGGGCCGCCAGCCCAGCTCGGTCAGGGCACGCCACACACCCACCTGATAGCTGCCGCGCGCACCGCCGCCTGCCAGCACCAGTGCCTTGACCGGGGTATCATTCTGTGCCATCTGGAACGCCTCCTAGTCATTCTTTGGAAATCTGTCAGAAGTATACCATATTTTCCGGAAAAATTCTCCCTGTTTTTGGAACAAAATCCATGGTATAATTTTGTTAACTTGTGTGAAACGATGGTGGAGGTAAAACAATGCACTGCAACAACTGGATCTTTGATATGGACGGTACCCTGACCGACAGCATGACCATGGTATGGGAGGGTGCGCCCGATGCCCTGCTGGCCCGCTATGGCCGCACCCCAAAATCCGACCTCCACAAAACGCTCCTGACCATGGGCATGGCCGATGGCGCGGCCTACCTCATCCGGGAGTACGACCTGCCCCTGAAAATGGAGGACTACAACGATGTGATGTGGGATGTTATCACCAAGCTCTACGAGACCGTGGAGCTCAAGCCCGGCGTGCGGGAGCTGCTGGCCCGCCTGAAGGCCGAGGGTGCCCGCATGTGCATCTGCTCCAACACCTGGAGCGCCCAGTGCCGCACCGTGCTCACCCGTTTGGGCATCGATGAATATTTCGACTTCTATGTGGAGGCACAGGGGGCGCTCCACAAGAGCAAGCCGGATGTATTTTTCCAGACCCTTGCTCGCCTGGGCGGCACTGACCCTGACCGGTGCGTTGTCTGTGAGGATTCCCTCTACGCCGCCCGCACCGCCCACGACGCAGGCTTCCGCGTCATCGGCATCGCCGATGCCGCCAGCAAGTCCGATGAGCCCGCCCTGCGGGAGGTCAGCGACCAGTTCCTGACCGACTGGACGGAGCTGGACTGGAATAAGGTATAAGGATACAGCAATAAAACCCCGCCAAAAAAGGCGGGGTTTTACATTTTCAGCTCTTCTTATTTTTTTCTTCTGCCAGAACCGCGTGATAATCAGACAAGATCTGTTCCAGCGTGATGGTTTTCATACTGGCGATCAAATTATTTTTCAACGTATCGTAGGTTTTGCCCAGCACATTGCCGATGTTCCGGCCCACCGGACAAAAGGGCGAAGGAGAACCATGGATCCCGATCATTTTATCAATTGCCTCCGGGTCTACGACGGAACAGATCCGATACAGATCGATCTTCTCCGGCGGCAGAGCAAGCGCCGCACCACCCGTGCCGGGCTTTACCGTGATGATCTCGTCTTTTTTCAGGGCACTGAGGATATTCCGAATGGTGACTGGGTTGCACCCTGTCGAGCATGAAAGCAGTTCACTGGTCACTTTTTCCCTTTCACCGTACTCTGAAAGAAAAATCAGACAGTGAACCGCAATGGAACATTTATTGCTGATGTGCATAGGCGCAGCCCTCCCTCTCTTATTTTATCGCATTTTCCTTTTGGTGTAAATATTGACACTACATCTTTTCAGTGGTATACTCCATTTTAAGATGTAGTTTTATTTTTTACATCAAGGAGGATTTTCTTATGAACTGCTTCCAACTCATTTTCAGCCCCACCGGCGGCACGGAACGTGTTGCAAAAGCGATCACTCAGACCTGGCCGAATGTGCAGACCATCGATTTGTCCGCACAGAACTTTACCGCACCTGCCATTCCATTCAGCGCAGATGACCTCGTTCTGATTGCAATGCCTGCTTTTGAAGCCATGGCACCTCAGCCCGCTCTGGATCGTCTGGCACTCTTACAGGGCAATGGTGCCCGCTGCGCCCTTGCAGCGGTCTACGGCAACCGTGCCGTTGATAACACCCTTGCCCAGATGGAAGACTATGCCCGGAACGCCGGGTTCCAGCCCATTGCCACAGTTTCTGCCGTTGCGGCACACAGTCTGCTGCCCGAATTTGCCGCCGGCCGTCCGGACGATGCCGATTGCCAGCAGCTGACCGCTTTCGGCAAGCAGATCCTCGAAAAATTCACTTCCGGCTCCGATACCTGCCCGCCAATTCCCGGAGAGCACAACTGCAAAGCGAAGCGGGCCGGGCTGATTCCCACTGTCAATGCCAATTGCATTTCCTGCGGGCTTTGCGCACGGGAATGCCCCGTGGGAGCCATCTCCTACGATAACTTCACCGTTACTGATTCGTCCAAGTGCATTACCTGCATGCGCTGTGTTTCCCGCTGTCCGGTTCACGCCCGGTCTGTGGATGCCGCCATTGTTGCGCGGGTGACCGATTTTCTGAGAGCCCGCTGTTCCGACCGCAAAGAAAACGAGCTGCTCCTGTAAGACACCTTACCCTTCCAGAAACGCCCGGAACGCCGCCCTTACGGCGGGTTCGCGCCCCCGGGGAATGGGCACCCGTGCCCCACTGCGCATCCAGAGCTCTCCGGAGGAGAGCTGGGCGGCGGCGGCAAGGTTGACCACATAGGAGCGGTGGGGCTGCAGAAAACGGGCATCGGCCAGCAGGGGCTTTGCCACCTCGGAAAAGGGCACCCGCAGGGAGAGAGAGGCCACGTCCTCGCCGCTGGCAAGGTGGTAGTGCACCACATGGTGGGTGCACTCCAGATACTCGATGTCCGCAAAGGGCAGGGCCCGCAGACCCATGGCCGTGGCGACCGGGATGACCGGGCCGTATTCCGGCTCGGTGGCCCGGTCCAGCAGGGCTGTCAGCTGCTCCGGACGGAACGGGATATGCAGGTACTGCATCGCGTCCACCCGGAACGCTTCGTAGGCATAGGCTGTGGTGTGAGCCAGAAAGGCCAGCGGGGCCCGCACACCCCGGCGGCGCAGCTCTGCTGCCGCCTGCAGGCCGCTGCACGGGTTGGCGGCAGGCAGCTCAATGAGGTAGAGCTCGTACCGGGAGCCTGCTTTCTCCTGCTGCAGCAGGGCCGCTGTGCTTTCCAGCTGCTCCACGATGCAGGCATCGGCCCGGCGGGCATAATATTCCATGCAGTGGCGCTGCACCCGGCCCCGCAGCACAGGGTCCGGGCTGCACACCGCAATGTGAAAGATCATATCCGCTCCTCCTTTCTCTCTGCACAGCGCTTGATTTTTGCGCCATGAGGGAGTATTATGGACGAAAAAAGAAATGGGGGACACCGCCATGGATCAGCCGCTCGTCAGCATCATCCTGCCCGTATACAACGCTCAGAATCATCTGGCCCGCTGCATCGGCAGCATCCTGAACCAGACCTATAAAAACATCGAACTCATCATCCTGAACGATGGCTCCAAGGATCACAGCCTGCCCGTGTGTGAGGAGTTCCGTGCCAAGGACAGCCGCATCGTGCTGGTGGACAAGGAGAACTCCGGCGTGTCCGACACCCGCAACCTGGGCCTGAAGCTGGCCGGGGGCGAGTATGTCCAGTTCGTGGACAGCGATGACTACATCGACCCGGATTTCACCCAGCATCTGGTGGAAGCCGCCGAGACGCACCACGCAGACCTTGTGATTGCGCCATACAAAATGGTGATCCCTGCCGGGGCCACAAAGCCCGAGCAGGTGCTGGAAAAGCTGGAGGACAATCTGGGCGTGATGAGTGTTGCCCGACCCCCTGAGGTGCGGGAATACGGTTTCCTGCCCGCCGGGGTCTACGACAAGGACACCTTTGCCCTGCGGCTGATGGACAAGCCTGCCTCCTACTTTTACAGCGTGCTCTGGAACAAGCTCTACCGCCGCATCCTGCTCACCGGCAATGACATCCAGTTCACCAGCGAGCTGAAATGGGCCGAGGATCTGGTGTTCAACATGCAGTATATCCAGTATGCCGAGACCTTTGTCTCCATTGACAAAGCCGGTTACTACTACGTCCAGAATCCCCAGAGCATCTGCCACACCCAGATCAACCCGGCTTCCATCGTGCAGAACAAGATCCAGACGTTCCGGTATTATAAAGACCTCTACACCCGTCTTGGAATGTACGAGGAGGTGCGGCCCCAGCTGTACAAGTTCCTGGTGGATATCGCCGAGAGCACCTACCCCTCCGGCCCTTTCAAAAAGATCATTGAGGAAGCCAAGGAATATTGGAAAAACCGGAAGGAATAAACCAAAATCGGGAGACCCCCTGCGGGGTCTCCCTTTTTTGTGGTTATGCTCCGATGGCAGCGCACTTCTTTGCCAGCCAATCCCGCTCTTCTTCATTCAGGCGGGGAGCCAGCTTCTCAAACACTTCGCGGTGGTAGGCGTTCAGCCAGTCCAGCTCGTCCCGGGTCAGGACACCGGGCACCACAGGAGAGGTGGCAATGGGCACAAAGGTCAGCGGACGGAAGGCCAGGAAGGTGCCGTACTGGTTGTCGGCCTTGTGGTAGCACTCCAGCTCGTTCTCAATGCGGATGCCCACCTGACCGGCCTCATACACGCCCGGCTCATCGGTGATGATCATGCCCGGCTGGAACACCGTGGTGTTGCGGCCGTTCAGGGAGTGGGGACCCTCGTGGACGTTGCCCACAAAGCTGACGCTGTGGCCGGTGCCGCAGCGGTAGTTGATGAGGTGCTGCCACAGCGGCTCACGGGCGATGGTATCCAGCATGTGGCCGTCGCAGTAGTTCAGCCAGACAGCCTTTGCAATGTCGATGTGGCACTGCAGGGTCCAGGTGTAGAACAGCTTTTCGTCCTCAGTCAGCTCACCCAGCGGGTAGGTGCGGGTGATATCGGTGGTGCCGTCCAGATAGGTGGCACCGCTGTCCACCAGCAGGAAGCCCTTGCGCTCCAGCTTGGCATGGTCCTCCTCGGTGGCGTGGTAGTGCATCATGGCAGCGTTTCCACCGTAGGCGGCAATGGTGCCAAAGCTCTCCACGATGAATTTGTCCTGTGCGGAGCGGTACTTGTGGAGGATCTCGTCCACAGTCAGCTCGGTCAGCTCTTCCCCGGCAGCCAGACGCTCTTCCAGCTCCTTCTGGAACCGCACCATGGCAACCGCATCCCGCAGATGGGCTTCGCGGTCGTGAGCCAGCTCGACCTCATTCTTCACACCCTTCATGGGCAGCAGGGGGTCGGCCTCATCCTTCACGGTCAGGGCGGCGTTGTTCTGCAGGGTCTCGTAAACGGCAAAGTTCACGGATGCAGGGTCGGCCAGCACGGTCTGGGGCTCGGTCTCAGCGGCCAGGAACTTGAGCACGTCATCGTACTCCTGGATCTCCACGCCGTTGGCCTTGAGCTCTGCGGCAGCTTCCGCACCCAGACGTGCAGTGTTGATGAAGAGCACCGCGCGCTCCGGGGTCACATAGCAGTAGGACATGGCATAGGGAGTGCACTGGATATCCATGGCGCGCAGGTTCAGCAGCCAGGCCAGATTATCCAGCTTGCCCACCAGCTGTGCGGTGCAGCCCAGCTCCTTGAGTTTGCCGCGCAGGCGCTCCAGCTTTTCGGCAGGGGAGAAGCCTGCATACTCCTTGGGCAGGATCCATGCCGGGGTGGCAGGCCGGGCGGGGCGGCCCTCGGTCCACAGCTCATCCTCAAGGTTCAGGGTCTTGATGGTGCCCTTCTTGGCATCCAGCTCCTTCTGCACGCCGCGCACCAGCCCGCAGGAAGCGGTCAGGCCGCACAGGCCCAGCACGCCGTTCTCAGGCAGCACCTTGCCGCAGTATTCCTCCACGGTGGGCACGCCCGGCTCACCCATCCGCATCAGCTGGATCTCGGTACCGGCGATCTCCTTTTCGGCCTGTACAAAGTAGCGGCCGTCTGCCCAGACAGCGCTCTCGGTGGGGGTGACGACGAAGTTGGAGTTTTCGCCGTGGAAGCCGGAAAAATAGGTCAGGGAGGTGTAATGGTCGGGCAGGTACTCGCTGGAATGCGGGTCACCCACCGGGATCAGATAAACGTCCACGCCGTTGGCCTTCATGGCAGCCCGCAGGGCAGCCAGACGCTCAGGAACCGTGTTCATGCTCATAATAAAAAGCCTTCTTTCTTCCATCTATCTGCCGGAAAAACGTCCGGCGGCGGGGGTCACTGTGTCCTATTGTACCATCACTCCAGGCAGAATGCAATTCACCGGCAGCGAAAAGCCCCCGCCGGGGTATCAGCACTCAGGCGGGGGCAGAAAGCACGGTCACTGCACATTCTTTTTTGCAAGATCTTTGGTGTACAGGGCACGGGTGGCGTTCAGCACGGCCAGCACCATCACGCCCACATCGGCGAAGATGGCGGTCCACATGCTGGCCAGACCCAGCGCACCCAGCACCAGGCAGGCAAACTTGATCGCCAGAGCAAACACGATGTTCTGATACACGATGCGCAGGGTGCGGCGGGCAATGCGCATGGCCAGCGCGATCTTGGCCGGGTCATCGTCCATCAGGACAACGTCAGCGGCCTCGATGGCGGCATCGGAGCCCAGCGCACCCATGGCGATGCCCACATCGGCACGGGACAAAACCGGGGCATCGTTGATGCCGTCGCCCACAAAAGCGAGGTTTTCTTTGGGCTGCTTTGCGGCGAGGAGCGTTTCGATCTGGTCCACCTTGTCGCCGGGCAGCAGGCCAGCATGGTATTCATCCAGCCCCAGCTCGGCGGAAACGGCCTTTGCCACAGGCTCCGCGTCGCCGGTCAGCATGACCGTTTTGCGGACACCGGCCTGTTTCAGGCCCCTGATGGCAGCAGCACTGTGGGGTTTGACCACATCGGCGATGAGCAGATAGCCTGCGTATCTGCCCTCCATGGCAACATGGACAATGGTGCCCGGCTCGGTGCTCTCGGGAACTGTCAGGCCCAGCTTTGCCATCAGGCGGGCGTTGCCGGCGGCGACGGTTTTGCCGTCCACCTTTGCGGTCACGCCGTGGCCGCCCAGCTCCTGCACATCGGTCACACGGCTGGGGTCGATGTCCTTACCGTAAGCGTTCTTGATGCTCAGGGAGATGGGATGCTTGGACCAGCTCTCGGCCAGAGCGGCGGCTTCCACGAGGGCATCCCCGGTCACGCCGTTTTCGGGGTGGATGCCCACCACCTTGAAGGTGCCCTGGGTCAGGGTGCCGGTCTTATCAAACACCACGATGCCGGTGCGGGCCAGCTCCTCCAGATAGGTGGAGCCCTTGACCAGGATGCCGCAGGCAGACGCGCCGCCGATGCCGCCGAAGAAGCTCAGCGGGATGGAGATGACCAGAGCGCAGGGGCAGCTGATGACCAGGAAGGTCAGGGCGCGGTAGACCCAGTCACCGAAGCGGGCGGGCTGGCCCATCAGCAGCAGAACGATGGGGGGAACAAAGGCCAGCGCCAGTGCGCCGTAGCAGACGGCGGGGGTGTAGACCCGGGCAAAGCGGGTGATGAAGTTCTCGGTGCGGGCCTTCTTCATGCTGGAATTTTCCACGAGGTCGAGGATCTTGGAAACGGTGGACTCGCCGAACTCCTTGGTGGTCCTGACCTTCAGCAGGCCGGTCATGTTCACACAGCCGCTGATGACCTCATCGCCGGAGCGGACATCCCGGGGCAGGCTCTCGCCGGTCAGGGCGGCAGTGTTCAGGGCAGAGGTTCCCTCCACGATGATGCCATCAATGGGCACCCGCTCGCCGGGCTGGACCACGATCACGGTGCCCACCTCCACATCATCGGGGTCCACCTGCTCCAGTTTGCCGTCCTCGTCCTCAACATTGGCGTAATCGGGGCGGATATCCATCAGGCTGGAAATGCTCTGGCGGCTCTTGCCCACGGCCACGCTCTGGAACAGCTCGCCGATCTGGTAGAAGATGATAACGGCACAGCCCTCCACATAATCGCCCAGCGCAAACGCGCCCACGGTGGCAACGGCCATCAGGAAGCACTCGTCAAAGGGCTGGCGGTTCTTGATGCCCAGCAGTGCCTTGCGGAGCACATCCCAGCCGACCACCAGATAGGGGATGCAGTAGAGCAGCAGCTCCACCGGCGTGGGGAACTGGGGCAGCAATTTGAGGATGAGCACCAGCACCAGAGCAGCAATGATCCGGTACAGGTTCTTCTTCTGCTTTTTATTCATATCTGTACTCTCCTTTTTTCTGGGTTCTGGGCCGCAATGCGCCGCGGCGGGCGGGGTGGATTCAACAGGTTTTCCCCACGGGGTAGACTTTTCCACGTTTTCCCCTGAGTTTTCCACGGACTTTTCCCGGGAAAAACCTGCTTTTTCGCGTTTCTTTTTGCACTTTTTCGCAGAGGCTGTTGAAAACCCGGTGGAAACTGTTGAAAACCCGTTTTCTTTTCCACAGTTTTCCGCACCGGCTTTTGGGCCGTTCTGCCCGAAAAATGTGCCACAAAAAGCTCCCCCGCAGGGGAGCCGTACCGGAGTTACAAACCCCTGTTTCCTCAGATATCAAAGATCTCACAGTCGTCCTCGACCTTTTTGCAGGCAGCCAGAACATTCACCATGGTATCGTGGGGGTCTGCACCCTCAGCAAACTCGACCTTCATCTTCTGGGTCATAAAGCTGACGGTAGCCTGTGCCACACCTGCAACGGTGTTGGCGGCATCCTCCATCTTCTGGGCGCAGTTTGCGCAGTCAACTTCGATCTTGTAGGTCTTCTTCATCATAGGTACCTCTCTTTATTTTATGTGGACCTCTCAGGCACGCCTTGTGCGCCCGGAGGCTTTGTACTGCGTTTTCCGTTTACTCCTCAATGTGGTCCATGCCCATCGAGAGGATGCTTCTCACATGGTCATCATCCAGTGCATAGTAAACGGTCTTGCCATCCCGGCGGAAGCGCACGAGCTTGGTATCCTTGAGCACCCGGAGCTGGTGGCTCACTGCCGACTGGCTCAGCTGCACCGCATTGGCAATGTCCTGCACGCAAAGCTCATTGTCATGCAGCGCATATAAGATCTTGATGCGGGTGGAGTCGCCGAACACCCGGAACAGGTCGGCCAGCTCATACAGCACCTCGTCATCCGGCATCACCACCGGTTCCGTGTTTTCCTGCCCCGCCGGGGTCACCTGCTCCAATCCGATCATGTCCGTTCTCCTTTTGCCGCGTTTTACATGAACGTCTGTTCATGTGTTCATGTTATCATGCAGAAGAGCTTCTGTCAAGGGGTTTTGCAAAGATTTCTGTCCACTTTTCAAAAAAGTTAAAACAAACCGCAAAACGCAAGAAATTTGCAGTTTTAATTTGCAGACAGCAGGCGTTTTGGGGCAAACAAAAAGCCGCCCTGCCCGGTGGGGACAAGGCAGCTTGCAGAAAGCACTTATTTTCTCTTTTTGTGCCGGGCATCCGCTACCACCCACGGCAGATACATCAGACACAGCGCCACCGCAATGGCGGGCAGAAAGCCCAGAATATAGTATTTTTCACCCAGCAGGCGGGTAAACGCACTGGTGATGACATTGCCGTAGGGATTGTTCAGAAAGTAGAAATTGGTATTCAGTGGTTTATTCAAGAAGTAAATAGGCAGGGCAGAGCCAAACAAAAAAGCCAGCACTTGCGGGGCACGGCGGGCGCTGGGGCGGTAGCCTCTCACCACAAGCAGAACCGGGTAGAGCACCAGCAGGGCATGGATGCTGATCGAGTGCAGATTGATGAGCGTCCACCAGGAGGGCACGTCCAGCCAGCTGGGGCAGAGCAGAGCCAGCGCCGCACCGGGGATGCAGAGGGCATAGAGTTCCTCCTTGCACCAGTTCTGATCGGTGAGGGTATTGTACAGACAGACGAACACATTGATGCTGCACAGATGGAGAGGCAGATAGCTCCAGTTCCACTGACCGGTCAGAGCCATGCCCAGCAGCAGGGCAGCTTCATCGGCCAGCAGGGCAATGGTAACGCCCACGAGGATGCGCCGCCGGGCAGAGGCCGAGCTGCGGCGGTACCACAGGGCCATCCCCACAATGAACACCAACGAGAGGGCAAGCTCGATCAAATGGATTTTACCGTACAGCGGGTAACACCGGAAGTTCGGGCCAAGCTCCGCATGGGTGATATCGTAGGATTTCCAGAAGTCGTTCATGTTTTTTTCCATCCCTTTCGGGCCAATGATACCGCAAATTGCGCCAAACAGAAAGAGATTTGCAGAAAAAAGTGCCCAAACAGGTGCATCTGTGCCAAAAGTGTGGTATTCTAACAATGTATTTCAAAATTTTCGCCTTCGGGCATCTGGAAAGGACGTATTTTTATGTTGGAAGCTGGAATCCGCGGCGAGCAGAGTGTCGCCGTTACTGCCGAGAACACCGCAAAGACCATGGGCAGCGGCACGCTGGACGTGTTTGCCACCCCCGCGCTGGTGGCACTGGCCGAAAAAACCTGCTGGATGAGCGTTGCCGCCGCGCTGGACGAGGGCTGCGGCACCGTGGGCACCCGGCTGGAGCTGGAGCACAGCGCCCCCACCCCTGTGGGCATGACCGTGACCTGCGAGAGTGAGCTGACCGCCGTGGAGGGCCGCAAGCTGGTGTTCAAGGTCTCCCTGCACGACGAGAAAGGCCCCGTGGGCGGCGGTGTGCACGAGCGGTTCATCATCAACAACGCCAAGTTTGCCGCAAAGGCAGAGAGCAAAAAGGGGTAACGGCCTCGCCCTCTCAGTCAGCGCCGTTGGCGCTGCCAGCTCCCCCAAAGGGGGAGCCTTTGGCATTGTGGGCAGGCTGACCGTGCAGATACAGCGGCACTCTGTCCTCTTCCATCACCTGCGCTTCCGCCTTTTGCTGGGCGGCGGTCAGCAGGCGGATGGCCTGTTCGTTGGCGCGGAACAGCTCAAAATACAGCGCTTTATAATCCGGCGTGGCGGCGGCCCCCTTTCCGTTTGCAATAGGGATAGTCTGCCCCGGGCCGGGACAAAAAATCAAGTGAGGAATCATTTATGAAAAAGACAAATCTCTCCTGGGTGGGGGCACTGCTGGTGTTTGCCCTGCTGCTGTGGTGCACCGCAGCCACCCCCGGCACCATTGCCGACCCGGCCAGCTACGCCCCCGCGGTGTACAGCTCCATGCTTTCCCTGCTGCCGCCGGTGGTGGCCATTGTGCTGGCCCTGAACACCAAGGAGGTCTACACCTCCCTGCTGGTGGGCATTGCCACCGGCGCGCTGCTCTTTGCCAACGGCAACCTGGAGCTGGCGCTCAACACCCTGTTCTTCAACGAGGACGGCGGCATGGTTGCCAAGCTCTCTGACAGCAGCAACGTGGGCATTCTGGTCTTTCTGGTGATGCTGGGCATTCTGGTGGCCCTGATGAACAAGGCCGGCGGCAGCGCCGCCTTTGGCCGCTGGGCCTCCACCCACATCCACACCCGGGCCGGGGCGCAGTTTGCTACCCTTATTCTGGGCATGCTCATTTTTGTGGACGACTACTTCAACTGCCTGACCGTTGGCTCCGTGATGCGCCCCGTGACCGACCGGCAGAAGGTCTCCCGCGCAAAGCTGGCCTACCTCATTGATTCCACCGCCGCGCCCATCTGCATCATTGCGCCGGTGTCCAGCTGGGCCGCCGCCGTTACCTCCAGCGTGCCGGAAGGCTCCGGCATCAACGGCTTTACCATGTTCCTGCGCACCATTCCCTACAACTACTACGCCCTGCTGACCATTGTGATGAGCCTGTTCCTCATCTTCACGGGCACGGACTACGGCTCCATGAAGCAGCACGAGGACAATGCCCGGGCCGGTGACCTTTTCACCACGGCCGACCGCCCCTACGGCGACGATGTGGATGCCGAGGACGATGCCCACGGCCATGTCATTGATCTGGTGGCCCCGGTGCTGGTGCTGATCGCGGCCTGCATCTTTGGCCTGATCTACACCGGCGGCTTCTTTGAGGGCGTGGACTTCATCACCGCCTTCTCCGACTGCAACGCCTCCGCCGGTCTGGTGCTGGGCAGCAGCATTGCCCTGATGTTCACCTTTGTGTTCTACCGTGTCCGCAGCGTGATGACGTTCCAGGATTTTGCCGCC
The DNA here is from genome assembly GCF_017377595.1 of Faecalibacterium sp. Marseille-Q0746. Lineage (NCBI taxonomy): Bacteria > Bacillati > Bacillota > Clostridia > Eubacteriales > Oscillospiraceae > Faecalibacterium > Faecalibacterium sp. Marseille-Q0746. The sequence continues at coordinate 94,516 of NZ_JAFREI010000004.1, forward strand.
TGCATCCCCGAGGGCTTCAAGGCCATGGTCAGCCCCATGCTGATCCTGTCCCTGGCCTGGACGCTTTCCGGCATGACCAACCTGCTGGGTGCAAAATATTACGTTGCCAACCTGCTGGGCGGCTCCGCTGCCGCCCTGCAGTACCTGCTGCCGGTCATCATCTTCCTGGTGGCGGTGTTCCTGGCCTTTGCCACCGGCACCTCCTGGGGCACCTTCTCCATCCTGATCCCCATTGTCTGCCACGCTTTCCCCCAGGGCGAGATGCTGGTGGTCTCCATTGCGGCCTGCCTGTCCGGCGCTGTGTGCGGCGACCACTGCTCTCCCATTTCCGACACCACCATCATGGCCTCTGCCGGTGCGCACTGCTGCCATGTGAACCATGTTTCCACCCAGCTGCCCTACGCCATTACCGCCGCTTCCTGTTCCGCCGCGTGCTATGTGATCACCGGCCTGACCCAGATGTTCCTGGGCAGCAGCGCCAGCCTGTGGACCTCGCTGATCCTGCTGGGCGTTGCCATTGTGCTGGAGCTGGTGGTGCTGAACATTCTGCGCGTAAAGCTGGGCAAAAAGACCAAAGCGTGATATACTAAAGGAAATTGAGTGTTCGAAGGGAGACCGTACCATGCTGGAAAAAGCATTCAACGATGTCTATACCAAGTTCAAGCTCCATTTCTACCAGAACGTGTTCCAGCGCTTTGCCACCCGTGAGGCGACCCTGACCACGGTGGAATCCTTTTGCATGGAGGGCATTATGGCCATGGGGGAGCCCACCATTGCGGAGTTTTCCCGGATGATGCAGATCTCCACCCCCAACGCGGCGTATAAGATCGGCTCGCTGGTGCGCAAGGGCTATGTGGAAAAGATCCAGTCCACCACCGACCGCCGGGAGTATCACCTGCGGCCCACCCAGAAGTATATCGACTACTACAACATCAGCTACTCCTACCTGAGCACGGTGGTCCAGCGGGTGAACAAGCGCTTCCCCAAAGAGGACGTGAAGAAGCTGGAACAGATGCTGACCATCATCAGCAACGAGCTGATGCCAGAGCTGAACCTGGAAAACAACCCGGAGGCTCCGGAGGAAAAGAAAACCGCGCGCTGAGCCGCACCCTTCCGGAGACCCCGGAAGCCCATGCGCTGACCCGCGCAGCCAGACAGGACTGCCCCGCAGAGATGTGGAGCAGCCCTGTTTTTTTCTGCCGGAACGGGCCATGCGGCCAACAAAAAAAGCCCCGGAGGGCTTGCGGGACCCTCCGGGGCGAGGCAGCGGCGTGCGGGCCCGCTGCCTCAGGGGATAGCGATCAACAGGAGATTCTGGGGGAGCAACTTTTTGGGGGAATCGTTAAGGAATGTGATGCATGGCCCAAAGGGTCAGCGGGGCGTTTGCCCGGGGCCTTTGGGGGGTTGGGGTTCAGTGCTGGGACTTGTAGAACATGGCCTTGCGCTTGCGCTCCATCCAATATCCCGCTGCAGACAGCACCATGCCTGCGCCCAGCATCAGGTCTGCCAGCCAGCCGCTGGTGCCGGTCTGGATCAGCTTGGCATCCTGCACCGCCGGGAGCACCGGGGTCTCAGGAGCGGGAGCCCACACCTGCTGGTGCAGCTCCTTCAGCGATTGCAGATCCCGGCCGGAGAGGGCACGGTAGACCCGGAACATCTGCCGGTTGCACAGCCGGAGGATGCCGCAGGCTTCCTGCAGGCCGGAGGGCATCCCCTCCAGCGGGAGCACCCGGCACAGCCATGCCAGCAGCACCACGGTGCCCACCGCACAGCCTCTTTGAACCTGTTCTCGCTGCCTCTGTTTCATCCCGCATCCTCCGTCTTTTGTGCCGTTCTCCGGTGGTTTTTCTCCATTATATCACATCCGCGCTGTAATTTGCCAGAGAGCAGAGGGGGATGTGCCTCTGTGCCGCTTGCGCCTGCTCTGAAAACCGTTTGAATTGCAAAACGATTTTTTAGTTGCTATACTGGGCTTATCAAATTTTTTCAGGAGGATGCCGCAGTGACCACACAGACAATGCAAATCGGGAACAGACCTTGCCGCATTTACGGCGAACCCCATGCAGAACACCTACTGCTCCAAATGACCGGTGAACATGAGCTGCAAAGCATGGAAAGTGCGGTTACCGCTATTGCACAGAGTGCGCACCACTTTTTGTTTGCGGCTATTCCGGTGGAAAGCTGGAACGATGCGCTTTCTCCGTGGAAAGCCCCTGCCGTGTGGGGAAAGCAAGGCTTCGGCGGCAAAGCTGGGGAGACACTGTGCTTTCTGACGGAGCAGGTCATTCCCACACTGGAGCAGCAGTTTCCTCTCCCGGAAAACGTCAAAATCATTCTGGGCGGCTACTCGCTGGCGGGATTGTTTGCGCTGTGGGCATCCACCCAGACCGATTTGTTCTACGGTGTCGCCGCCGCTTCTCCCTCGGTGTGGTTTCCGGGCTGGATGGAGTTTGAACAGCGGCACCCGATGCAAGCACAGCACGTTTATCTGAGCCTTGGCGACAAGGAAGAGCGCACGAAAAACACCATCATGGCTGCGGTAGGGGATAATATCCGCACGCTGCACAGCCGGCTTACAGAGCGTGGCGCAGACTGCACCCTTGAGTGGAACAGCGGCGGACACTTTAAGGACGCTGATTTGCGTACGGCCAAAGCATTTCAGTGGGTGATAGAGGAACACGCATGACCATTTTGATTGATGCAGATGGTTGTCCAGGGGTCAGTGATGTAATGAAGAACAAGACCAGCTGCCGCACTCTGCCGCTGATCCGTTTGAATCTGCGCCTCTGACGGAGATGGTGGGCATTTGAACCCACTTTCCAAAACGCAGAAAAATCTGCCTTTTGGAGAGAATCGGGAGAGATTTTACGCCCGTTGGAGAGAACGGGCGAGAGAGATTCCGGGAGCCAGAATCCATCCATACAATATGTTGCTTCTGACGCTGACAAAATCAAAGCAGCAAAGGATGGATGAACATGAGAACTCTGTTAGAGTGCTATAAAATTCTCGAAGAATACCCCACCGGAATGACGAAAGACCAGTTCTACCGTGTTGCCCGTATCAACAAGCAACACGCAAAGTACCTTCTGGATTCCGGTCTCGTTCCGTGTATCAATACAGGAAAGAAAACACGCAAATACCATATTGCGACCCACGATGTGATCACCTACTTGTGTGACCGTGAAGATAACCCCGAAAAGTATAAAGTGCCAACGGGCTTTTATATCGGAAAGACTGGCTGCTCCAAGCGGCACCCGGACAAGCCTGCCACAGAGATCATCCGCTTCAATTTTACAGAGCCGGAAAAACAGGGCTGTACACCCTATGGGGAAAGCTCACCGCTGGATATGATGATCTGCTGACCACCCCGGTAGTTTCGGAACTGACGGGCTACTCTGCACAAAGCATCCAGCGATGGTGCAATCAGAAGATCCTTGTGGGCTTCAAAATCCGTGGCACATTGACGATTCCACGGCTTGCGGTCGTTGAGTTTATGTCCGGCGACCGTGCAATAGCTATCGTCCGAAAATCCTCAACGCACCTTGATCTGCTCCGCACCTATGCGCAGGAATGCCACGAGGGTGCAATGACCATTACATACTAAACAGACAGGACTGCTCCACAACATTTTGTGAGACAGTCCTGTTTGCTTAGATGCAAAGATTATTCTTTAAATAATTATTCTTGACAGAATAATCTTTGAGGCGTACAATGAAGCTGAACCTGTCATCAAATCAGTCGTGAGGTGAGCCGCTATGTTTTTTGTTGACCGTGTACAGGAAATGTCCGTATTACAGACCGCTTATGAAAAGCCGGAATCTTCTTTGTTCGTTCTCTATGGTCGTCGCCGTGTAGGAAAAACCACGCTTTTGTCAGAATTCTGCAAAGAGAAGCCGTCTCTTTATTATCTGGCAACGGAGGAAAGCATTCAGGCAAACCGAAACGCCTTCCGGTTGATGGCTGCTGATTTTCTCCAGAACGATTTATTGAAAAGTGCAACCGATGCAAGCTGGGAGATGATTTTTTCCGTTCTTCTCTCTGCTCAGGAAAATAAAAAACTGGTCATTGTGTTGGATGAGTTTCAGTATCTGGGCAAGGCAGACAAAGCATTTCCTTCTGTTTTTCAAAAAATCTGGGATACTATTCTGAAAAACAAAAATGTAGAAGTGATTCTTTGCGGCTCTCTGGTTCACATGATGATGGAGCAGACTCTTTCTTACTCCAGCCCTTTGTATGGACGCAGAACGGGACAGATTCGGCTGAAGCAGATTCCATACGCTTATTACGACCGATTCTTCCCTGATCTTGATGAACAGACCCGCATTTTATATTATGCTGTCACAGGCGGTGTTCCGAAGTATATCGAATTATTTCATCCATGTGCCGATATTGATACCGCCATTCTGCAAAATGTAATGACTCCTCAGAGCTTTTTGTATGAAGAACCTGAATTTTTACTGCGGCAGGAGGTTCAGGATGTCGGAAGTTACTTTTCCATCATCCGTGCGATTGCATCTGGAAACATGAGGATATCTGATATTGCTTCTGCGCTGTCGCTTCCAGCCACCAGTTTGTCAAAGCCCTTAAAAACATTGTGCGATCTGGATATTCTGGAGCGAGAAGTGCCTCCCACCGAAAAAAATATTGAAACCAGCAAAAAGGGGCAATACCGCATTAAAGATAATTTTCTTGCGTTCTGGTTCCGATTTGTTTACCCCATGCGCTCTTTCATTGAAAGCGACCACCCGGAAATCGCAATGACAAAGCTGAAAACCGGGTTTATCCCCAATCATGTTGGCTACGTCTACGAGGATATTTGCAGACAAAAGATGTGGGAGCTGAACGCGCAAGGAAAACTGCCCTTTCTCTTTGACCGTGTTGGCCGTTGGTGGGGTGGAAAAGATACAGAAATCGATATTGTCGCCATTGATACCACAGACCGAAGCAAAATCATCTTTGGAGAGTGCAAATTTCATCAAAATGTTCCGATGCAGCTGTCGGAACTGCACCAACTGAAAGAAAAAGCTGCTGTCGTTCCGTGGGGGAATGCGAATCGAGACGAATACTTTGCTCTATTCTGTATCAGTGGTTATTCTGAGGACTTGCAGCAGCTTGCACAGGAAGATTCTCATCTTCTTTTGATGTGATTTTTCTCATGTAATAATTTGTAAATAGGACTGCTCCACAACATCTTGTGAGGCAGTCCTGTTTGCTTAGTACCCTTTTCATTGGAGCCAATATTTACACCTGACAGGAAAGGAGTGATAGTTTTCCACATGAACAAGCACTCACAGTTGAAAATCCGAGGCCACGCCAAATGACGCTAGACTATTTCTATGGGCAGTCGGGCGAGTTGTTCTCCTATTTCCGCATCCCCAAGGCACACCTTTTAACTTATCTTATCGGATTCGCACCCGGCAGCATGGTTCGGGCGTGACATCCTTGCATTCTCTCCCGCCGTTGGGTACACTGATGGTGTCAGCGGCAGAAGTTACATATTCAAGTGGATGCAAAGATACAGCAGTCTCAACAAACAGTAGTATTTTTAACAGATTCAACAGGCGACCGGTTAAAGTTCCTGTTGGAGAGAATTTAGGAGAGAACGGACATCTGCGGCCCGGTTTTTGCCGATGCTTTTGCGTTCCAAGCAGTAAAAGCGCAAAATAAAAAAGTCGCAGATTCGTTTGAATCTGCGACTTCTGGCGGAGATGGTGGGATTCGAACCCACGTGCCCGATTAAGGACAAAACGATTTCGAGTCGTTCTCGTTACGACCACTTCGATACATCTCCATATTCATAGCTTTATAATTATAGCAAAAAGCCGCCGTTCCGTCAACACTTTCTGCCGGAGGGACCCACAGCGCCAAAGAGGCCCTCTGGTCAGGGATAAGCGGAAGCCGCTGCCTCCCTCTGCGGGGACGGACACCCTCTTTTTCGTCTCTGCTCCGGGGCATCTTTTTCATGCTGTACTGTCATTTCCAAGGGCAAAATTGTAAAATCGTGGAATCATCGTCTGGATTTTCACAAAATATTACTATTTTGCCAAAAGATTGTACAAACCCTGCCCCCCTCTGATGTGCTATACTAAAATCAACAACCGGCCTGTTTCCGGCATTTCTTCTGCCATACAGGCCGCCGAAACAAAGAAGAAAACCAGAAGGAGCAGTATCGATGAGAGAGATCATTTCCTTGAACGAAAACTGGACCCTGTCCTTCCCCAAGGGCGAGCGTCCCACCGAGCAGGTCACCCTGCCCCACACTTGGAACGCTGTGGACGGCATGGACGGCAACGGCAGCTATCTGCGCACCACCGGTGTCTACACCCGCACCTTTACCCAGCCCAAGCAGCCTCTGGCTGGCGGCCGCACCTACGTTGAGGTGCTGGCAGCTGCTCTGGCCGCAACCGTGAAGGTCAATGGCCAGGTGGCAACCACCCACGAGGGCGGCTTCTCCATCTTCCGTGCCGATGTCACCGACCTGTGCCACGAGGGCGACAACGAGCTGACCATCGAGGTCTCCAACGAGGACACCCCCTCCATGTACCCCGCTTCCGCCGACTTCACCTTCTACGGCGGCCTGTACCGCGGCGTGAGCCTGATCAGCGTGCCCGGCACCCACTTTGACCTGGACTACTTCGGCGGCCCCGGCATCAAGGTCACCCCCAAGCCCACCGAGGACGGCGGTGCCACCTTTGAGATCGAGAGCTGGGTCACCAACGGCGAAGAGGCCTATACCGTGATGTACAGCATCGAGGACTGCTACGGCAACGAAGTTGCTTCCGGCGTGCGCCCCTGCGACAGCACCAAGGTCACCCTGTACGTTCCCGATGCCCAGCTGTGGAGCATGGACGAGCCCAACCTGTACACCGTGACCGCCCGCCTGCAGAAGAACAACGAGACCTTTGACGAGATCTACGCCAACGTGGGTGTCCGCAGCTATACTGTGACCCCGAACGACGGCTTCTCCATCAACGGCGTGCCCACCCCGCTGCGCGGCGTGGCTCGCCATCAGGATCGTCTGTACAAGGGCAACGCCCTGACCGCTGAGGATCACTACGAGGATGCCATGCTCATCAAGGAGCTGGGTGCCAACACCATCCGTCTGGCCCACTATCAGCACAGCCAGGACTTCTACGACGCATGTGACGAGCTGGGCTTCGCCGTCTGGGCTGAGATCCCCTTCATCAGCGTCTTTAAGAAGGACCCCTCCGCTCACCAGAACTGCCGTCACCAGATGACCGAGCTGATCATCCAGAACTACAACCACCCCTCCATCATGTTCTGGGGCCTGTCCAACGAGATCCTGATCGGCGGCATCTGCCAGGAGCTGGTGGACAACCACCATGACCTGCAGAAGCTGGTGCGTGAGCTGGATCCCACCCGTCTCACCACCATTGCCCACGTCTCCAACACCCCTGTTGACGGCCCCATGCATCACATTACCGATGTAGAGAGCTACAACCACTACTTCGGCTGGTACGGCGGCAAGATGGAGCAGAACGGCCCCTGGCTGGACAAGTTCCACGCCGAGCACCCCGACATCTGCATCGGCATCTCCGAGTACGGCACCGAGGGCATCATCAACTGGCACAGCAACGATCCCCAGTGCAAGGACTACACCGAGGAGTATCAGGCACTGTACCACGAGCATCTGGCTCAGGTGTTCGAGGATCGTCCCTGGGTGTGGGCTACCCACTGCTGGAACATGTTCGACTTTGGCTGCGCTGCCCGCCACGAGGGCGGCGTTGCAGGCCGCAACAACAAGGGCCTGATGACCATTGACCGCAAGACCAAGAAGGACAGCTACTTTGTCTACCAGGCATACTGGTCCAAGCAGCCCATGGTCCACATCGCTGGCCGCCGCCATGCACAGCGCGCAGGCGAGACCACCGAGATCAAGGTCTACTCCAACCAGGACACCGTTGTGCTGTACGTCAACGGCAAGGAAGCCGGCCAGCAGACTGCACACCGCGTGTTCAAGTTCAACGTTGCTCTGGAAGAGGGCTTCAACACCATCCTGGCCGTTGCCGGTGACGTGAAGGATTCCATCACGCTGGAAAAGGTCGAGAAGGAGCCTGATTGCTACACTCTGCCTGAGTTCAACGAGCGTCAGGAGGGCGTTGCCAACTGGTTCAAGCAGGTCGGCAGCCTGGATCTGAAGGCTCCGATGGAGTTCCCCGAGGGCTATTACAGCATCAAGGACAGCATGGAGGATCTCTCCAAGAACGAAGAGGCTCTGGCTCTCGCTACCAGGGCTGTCAAACTGGCCACCAACTTTGACATCAAGCCCGGCGTTGGCATGTGGGATATGATGAAGCGCATGACCCCTGAGACTATGGCTAAGATGATCAACATGCCCGACGGCTTTATCGAGAGCCTGAACGCACAGCTGATCAAGATCAAGAAGTAAGCACTTCCTGCATCTGAACACCAAAAGCGAACGAACCGCCCCGGCACTGCACAAAGCAGCCGCCGGGGCGGTTTTTGTATGCGGCAAATGGCAAGATGAATCAGGCCGCTGAGATGGTCAATTTCAAACCCAGCTGCTGGAAGATTTTCAGCAGGGTATCCAGATTGGGCATCGTTTTAAAGGATTCGATCCGTGCCACCGAGGATTGCGGAATGCCGCACCTCGCTGCCAGTTCCCGCTGGCTCAATCCCATCGCATTGCGCTGCTCTACCATTGCTTTCACGATTGCAGACATCGCTTCCGCTTCCCGGATATCCTTTGCAATGTCCGGGTCAACAGCTGCCACATGCTCCTTATAATCGTTCCAGGTCCTCATATTCATTCACCCTTTCTTGCAAGCCAATCATCACGTTCCGCTTTTGCTCGTTCAATTTCACGCCGCGGTGTTTTTTGCGATTTCTTCCGAAACTGGTGCAGCAGCACAAACCGGTCACCCCGCCAACAGAAGTAGAATACCCGGTTATTTCCCGGACGCAGCTCCCAGATGCCATCCATCAGATGCTTCGTCACATTCTCGGAAAGCCGTGTTCCGTTGTCCTGCAGCAGCTGGATATACAACACGATCTGTTTATACTGTATTCGCGCATCCTTATTGGATGCGCTTTTTATCCGCAGCTCTTCCAAAAAGTCCCACAGTTCGGAAACGCCTCTGTCGTTCTCGTAAAATTCGACTGTATACATTCATGTTCCTCTTCTATGTGCGGCTTATCCCTCAGCCTTATGATAGCACATTTGCTATCAGTCGTCAATCTGTTTTCTCATCTCCCACACTCTCTTGCAAGCCAAAAGGGCCCTGCGGCATTTGCAGGGCCCTTTCGGTTATGGGAGATCATGAAACAGCAAAGCATCTTTACCATGCTGCCCCAGCCTGTGGCTCAGCGCTTTTTGCTGCGCTTCTTCTTGCGCGGGGCAGAACGGGCAGGGTTCTGGGTGGGAACAGAATCATTGGAGCGCTTCTGCTCCATCCGATATCTGACGTAATTGGGAATCACGACCGCGATCACGATCAGCAGGACCCAGACCAGGATGCTGGGCTGCTCGTGGTTGGTGTTGAACAGAAACTGCATGACATTATCCATAGGGTGTTTTCCTTTCCGGCCCAGCAGGCCGCCAGAGGGCTTTTTACAGCCAGATGTTGCCGTTCTCGTCCGGTTTCATGGGCACGGCAATGATGAAGTCCACGATGGTCATAGCGGCAGAGAAACCACTCCAGAAGGTTGCCAGATACAGCAGGCCCAGCACCGGGCGCTTGGCATAGAACTGGTGCGCACCAAACGCACCCAGAATGCACAGGCGCATATACTTCTTACGGCTGACACAGTGCTTTTCACGGTGTTCTCTCCAGTATAACAGGTGGTCGATGGTGTTCCAGATGAACCCATGATCCGGGTCCTTTCCCCACTGTGTCTTTTCTTCCATTTACGATGTACCTCTTGTCTGAATTTTGTTCCAAAAGCAGAAAACCGCCCGCCGCAAGGGCGAGCGGTTTTCCTATTTGATTTTACAGGTTTCCGCAGAAAATTGCAAGTACCAATTAGGCGTTCTCAGCCATGGCCTTCATCTTGATCTGAGCGACCTCATCCTGGATCTCTTCCATCTTCTCCTTGGTCAGGGGATAGAACTTCATAGCGATCAGGTTGCAGACCAGGCCGATCATGATCATGCCGTATGCGCAGAAGACAACGCCGCCGCGCAGGCCCGGGGTAACGGGGTCACCCATAACGGGGTTGTGGTCGGTGTAGCCGCACATGCTGAACATGACACCGGCGACCATGGGTGCGAAAGAGGAGACCAGCTTATCCACGAAGCTGAACAGGGTGCCCATCAGGCCGGGGACGTACTTGCCGGTACGGTAGACTTCGTAGTCGGCGCAGTCAGCGGTCATGGGGATGACGATGTTGCCGGAAATGCCCTGGAAACCAGCGGCGATGATGGTCAGAACGAGGTACAGGATCAGGAAGTAGCCCCAGTTCAGAGCGCCGGTAGCGGGGTTAGAGGTCATGGTGGTGGGATCACCGAACAGCCACAGGGCTGCCAGAGCGCCGTTGATGACCAGACCACCCACAGAGCCGATCAGCATAGCCTTGCGCTGACCCAGTCTGGTAGCAAAGAAGCTGATGAACAGGAAGCACACGATGGTGCTGGGGATGGTGACCAGACCGGTAACGTTACTCTGCAGCAGGTTGGAACCGGCGATGCAGGCGAACATGGCGACCATGACGGCGCTGGACTTTGCAGAAGAACCCAGCTTATCGGTAGATGCGGACAGGACCAGCATCTGAATGGCGCGGTTGTTCTTCAGGGTATCCCAGTAATCCTTCAGGCCGACCTTGATGGGTTTGCCGGTGCCAAAGAATTCAGGACGATCCTTGGGAGTGATGGAGATCACAGCGATCACGGTGAAGCAGGCGGACATGATGGCGGTCATCATCCACAGGGTGTGCATGAACTGAGTGGAAGCGTAGCCGCCCACATCGGTGTAGCCATCAGCAATACGAGGGATGACAATGCCCAGAACGGCGAACAGCAGGGTGTTGAACACGCCGTCGAAGGAAGCGAACATAGGGCGCTGCTTGGGGTCATTGGTCATGCAGCTCTGTGCAGACTTGGTAACAACACACTGGCAGGTGTAGCCCAGGTAGTAGACCATCAGAACGACCACATAGAAGGGGAAGCGCACGCCCTGAGGCAGCTTGTGGGTGACATGGAAAGCGATGTAGCTGGTGACGCACAGGATGATGTTGCCGATCACGATGAACGGGCGGTTCTTGCCGAACTTGCTGTTGGTCTTATCGACCATGAAGCCAACGAACGGGTCAGTAACACCGTCCCAGATACGCATCATCATGGTCAGGGAAGAAGCGACCATCATGCCAACGCCGACCCAGCCCATCAGGTAGTAGGTGGCGTAGTTCATCATAAACAGGTAAATGTTGGTTGCGGTGTTGTTCAGTGCGTAGCCTGCGATACGCCACAGGGGAACGCGGTGGATGCCGTTGTGCTCATAGTCCTTATCATAGAACTTATCCGGCAGACTTCTGGTTTTTGCCATTTCATTCTCTCCTTTGTTCACGCGGGAACATTCTCCGTTTTCTCCATGGGGCTTACAGCTGCCACTGCGTACCAGCCCGTCCGGAACTTTATGTCTATATTATGAACGTTTTTTGATCTATCTGTTAGTAATATTTTAAGGTAAAACAGGTCGATTTTACGATTATGGGAAAAGTTTCACTAATGTGAAAAATTCTATTGTGCTTATTGCACAATCAATTGATATACTAGTATAGCACAACGCCAGTTAGCCGCCGCTATGCTGTGCACTGCAAAAAGCGTCCTCCGGCAGCAGAAAGGGCCCACGGCGAATGCCGCAGGCCCTTTCTGGCGCTAGGAGGTAAATGAATGAATAGAGGAAGATGTCAGATCAGGATGTCGCCGTTCTCATCGGCCTGCATGGGCAGTGCAATGAGAAGGTCAGTCACGCAGAGGAAGAAGGGCACCATGCTCCAGAAGAACAGGGTGTAGAAGGCCGCCAGCGCATACCGCTTTTCATAGTAGCGGTGGCCGCCGCACCAGCCCAGAAACAGGCAGAGCAGAAGGTACTTTTTTTTGTTCACCTTGTGCCTTACGCGGTTCTTTTTCCAATCGTGATACTTACCAATGAGGCCCGGGCTCTTCTCCTTTTCAAGATCGATGCCGGCTTCCAGCTTGGCATCCTGCAGCGCCAGCTCCGCCTTGATAAAGTCATCCCGTGTGAACTCTTCGCCGGTCTCCAGCTTGTGGAACACATCGTCCGTTACCTGCTGGCGGCTGCCGGTGCCGTAATAGCCGGTGCTCCAATCGTCCTTTTCCTCGTCGTAGTGCTCCACATCGCCCAGCAGTTCGCCGGTGGTGGGGGCCTTTTCCGGGGCCTCAGCGGAGGGGGCCGGGGTGATCTCAGGGGTCTGGTTCAGCTTGTTTTCTTCTGCCATAGTGGTATTCCTTCCGGGTCTCAGGTATCAGAAAGTCCTGCGGCAGAGGATGGCCCGCCGCAGGACATTTCCGGTTACGATGCAGGACAGCGGCGCTGTCCCGGATTCAAAATTTCCGCAGGGAGATGGTTGGCATTAAGCCTGCTTTGCAGCAGCCTCAGCCTTGATGCGGCCGATCTCAGCCTGGATCTCTTCCATCTTCTCCTTGGTCAGGGGATAGAAGTGCATGGCAACAACGTTGCACAGCCAGCCAACGATGGGAAGCAGGACGAAGCAGCCGATGGTTGCCCAGAAGATGCCGTCAGAGTACGGAGTCAGAGTATCGGGCAGAGCATCCTTGAAACCAGCCATGGAGTAGAACAGGGCCACCAGAGTAGCTGCCAGAGAGGAGACCAGCTTATCCACAAAGCTGAACAGGGTGCCCATCAGGCCGGGGACGTACTTGCCGGTACGGTAGACTTCGTAGTCGGCGCAGTCAGCGGTCATGGTGATAACGATGGAGGAGGACAGAGCCTGCACACCGCGCCATGCGATGATCAGCAGGATGAAGATCAGGCCGGTAGCAGTCCAGCCGTTGAACAGGGTGCCCCAGGTGTCGGGACGGATGATACGGAATGCGGGGAGCGCAAACTTGGTAGCATCGCCCTTGGGGTTCACAAAGACCAGGAACAGGGTGATGATGATAGAACCGATGATGCCGCCATAGGTGCCGGTCATCATGGATGCCTTCTGGCCCATCTGACGTGCGATCTTGTTCATCAGCAGGATGGAGATCAGAGCGATGGGGATAGAGGTGATCTGAGAGTAGCTGGAGAATGCGGCATAGTTGCCGAAGATGATGCCGAACAGGCAGATCATAACAGTGGAGTTGCTCATGGTGGACATGAACAGCTTATCAGTAGACGCGGAGACCACCAGCATCTGGATGGCGCGGTTGTGAGCCAGGGTGTCAACGTAATCCTTCACGCCGACCTTCTGGGCGGTGCCCAGACCGAAGTACTTGGAGTTATCCTTACGCCACAGAGCAATGATGGCGCAGATTGCAAACACTGCAGACAGGCCGCCGAACATCAGCTGCATGGTGGTGAACAGGCCGGGGTTGTAGAAAGCGGACAGGCTGCCGCCGGACTTCTCCACGATGCCTGCCAGAGCGGGGTTCTGTGCCACCAGAGAAGCGATCTCTGCAGCGTTGTTCTCAGCAGTCAGGGTGAACTTGGGAACCAGGCTGTCGGTAACGATGACAGGGATGACAATGTTCATCAGGATGATGTTGTACACGGTATCGCACATTGCGAAGATGGGGCGCTGCTTGGGATCGTTGGTCAGGCAGGTCTGAGCAGACTTGGTGACAACGCACTGGCAGGTGTAGCCCAGGATGTAGATCATGTAGATGATGATGAACGCAACAAAGCGGACACCAGTGCCCATCTTGGGGATGAAGTTGAACATCACGAAGGTGGTGACGAACATGATGATCTGACCGATGACAATGAACGGACGGTTTTTGCCGAACTTGCCGTTGGTCTTATCGACCATCATACCAACGAACGGGTCGGTGACACCGTCCCAGACACGCATGATGGTGACGATGGAACCGGCCAGCACGGATGCCAGACCGACGATACCGATCAGGAAGTAGCTGATGTAACCGACCACCATCATGTAGGTGTTGGTGGAGGTGTTATTCAGAGCGTACATCATGATCTCCCACATTTTCGCTCTGTGGATGCCGTTTTCTTCAAGCGGCTGTTTGACCTTTGCCATAGAGAAGCTCTCCTTTCAATTCTGCGGCCGGTGTGCTGCCACTCACTCCGGCCTTTCATTCGGTCCCCCGTGGGCTGCGGCTGCCACATCGCGAACCGGGGGATTTTTATGTATACATTATGAACTATCCCTCAAATTTCTGTTAGTAAAATTTTGAGGTAAAACAGGACAATTTTACTCTCCTTGGGCGAAATCAACAGTTTTAAAAAACAGCGTTCGTCATTTTGCACATGATTGTAAGATACTAGTACAGCACATTCCACAAAACAGACTTGTATTCCAACCGCGCGCAAAAAAAGAATACAAGGAAAGTGCGGAAATATCCAAAAAATTTTCTAGTTGTTCCGCGCGGGGGCCTATTATAATAGGTATAGCATCTGCGGCTCTGTGGCATGGGCCGCTGCGTTCAAAAGAAAAGGAGAAAACACTATGGCAGTGAAAGCATCCGAGCGTGTAAAGCGCTACCAGAACCCCAACGGCCCCACCATCAGCACCGTGGAGCGCAAGGTCATCGAGCAGGACGGCCTGTATTTCAAGGACATCGACGGCACCGGCACCGTCAGCGCAGTCAACGACTGGCGCTTGACCCCGGCTGAGCGCGCCGAGGCCTATGTCAAGGTTCTGACCACCAGCGAGAAGATCGGCCAGATCTTCACCTCCGACTGGCGCATGGGCCCCAAGTATCCTTCCCCCCGTCTGGCAGCCAACGGCCACAAGCCCGTGGCGGACGAAAGCGGCCTGCTGGACGAGGCACCCGTGAACGTCTCCGACAGCATCTTCGGCTCCCAGTCCCTGCCCAGCACCTCTGACATGGTCAAGAAGAGCTTCAACCGCCACGTCATCCTGCGCGAGAGCCCCACGCCCGAGGATCTGGCAGATTACCTGAACCAGCTGCAGTACCTGACCGAGACCTGTGATCACTTTGTTCCCATGCAGGTCATGTCCAACAGCCGCAACGAGAACGGTGAGGTCGTGTTCGGCATGAACGATGCCACCGGCGTGTTTGCCACCTATCCCGGCACCCTGGGCATTGCTGCTGCCGTCAAGGGCACCGCACGCATCGACATCATCGACAAGTTCGCCGACACCATCCGCCGCGAGTGGAATGCCTGCGGCCTGAAGAAGGGCTACATGTACATGGCCGACTGCGTCACCGACCCCCGTTGGCAGCGCACCTTCGGCACCTTTGGCGAGGACCCCGCACTGATTGAGGAGATCTTCGACCACCTGATCCCCGGCATCCAGGGCGGCAGCAACGGCGTTACCCCCGAGGGTGTTTCCATGACCGTGAAGCACTTCCCCGGCGGCGGTGCCCGTGAGAACGGCTTTGACCCCCACTATGCAGCAGGCCAGTGGAACATCTACGCCACCCCCGGCTCCCTGCAGAAGTACCACATCCCGGCATTCCGTGCAGCCATCCGCCACAATGCCGAGTCCATCATGCCCTACTACTCCAAGCCCAGCGCCGAGAAGAGCGCTCCGCAGGAGGACTTCAACGGCAACCCCATCGAGCTCCAGCCCTACGGCTTTGCCTACAACAAAGTGTTCATCGACGGCCTGCTGCGCGGCCAGATGGGCTTCAAGGGCTACATCAACTCCGACACCGGCATCGTCCACAATATGTGCTGGGGCGTTGACATGCTGGACGAGCCCGAGCGCATCGGCTATGCTGTCACCCAGAGCGGCGTGGACCTGATCTCCGGCCTGCTGGACAACGAGCTGGGCGAGGAGAGCTACGCCCGCGGCACCAACGACTACTACGACACCCACGCAGTGCCCGCCGGCTTCAAGAAGGAAGATCTGGTGCTGACCGATGCCAGCCTGAACCGCGCTGTCAGCCGCACCCTGACCGAGCTGTTCCGTCAGGGCATGTTCGAGGACACCTACGCCGACCCCAGGAAGGCCGCCGAGGTCGTTGCCACCAAGGCCGACTGGGAGGAAGCTTCCCGCGTGCACCGCGAGTCCGTTGTCCTGCTGAAGAACGACGGCACCCTGCCCCTGAAGGACGGCACCAAGGTCTATGCTGAGGCCTTTGGCAAGAGCGCCGAGGCCGGTGAGGCCGCCACCAAGGCCCTGCGCGAGATGCTGGGCAATGTCACTCTGGTGGACACCCCCGATGAGGCCCAGGTGGCCTTACTGATGGTCAGCCCCCAGTCCGGTGCATACTTCAACGCCACCCCGGGCTACCTGGAGCTGGACATCTGCGAGGACAAGACGGTCTGCAACGTGGATGAGAGCGGCAAGCCCACCACCGAGACCCACAAGGAGACCACTCTGGTGGGCGCAAACCGTCTGGCCGGTATCGCTGCTGCGGTCCACGCCCACGGCGGCAAGGTCGTTTCCAACATCAACTGCCCGCTGGCCTGGGAGGTCGGCAATGTGGAGAAGGTCTCCGACGCTCTGACCGTCGGCTTTGACACCTACCCCTCCGCAACGCTGGATGTGATGTTCGGCCGCTTTGCTCCCGTTGGCAAACTGCCCCTGACCCTGCCCAAGGGCGACGAGGTGCTGGCTGTGAACGCGGACGGTGTCTGCATCAGCCCCAACGACGTGCCCGGCTTTGCAAAGGATGCCTACATGCCCGACAGCATGAAGGACGAGAACGGCAAGGCTTACGCCTACCGTGATGCCGCAGGCAACTACTACGAGATGAACTTCGGCCTGACGTTCTGAGGGCAGCCCTCTCCGTCTCGCTCAAACCAAAGGAGACACTTTCCATGGCACAAACGCAGAAAAAACAGCAGGATATGGGCACGGGTGACGTGAAAAAGCTCCTGCTCCAGCTGATGATCCCCGCCGTTGTGGCGCAGGTGGTCAACCTGCTGTACAACATCGTGGACCGCATCTACATCGGCCACATCTCGGGGATCGGCGCGGCGGCTCTGACCGGCGTAGGCCTGTTTACCCCCATCCTGATGCTCCTGAACGCCTTTGCCATGCTCATCGGCTCCGGCGGCGCGCCCCGCACCGCCATCGCCATGGGCCAGGGCGACAAGAAGCAGGCAGAAAAGATCGTCAGCAACAGCTTTACCATGCTGCTGCTCTTCTCGGTCGTCCTGACCATCGTCTTTTACGCCGCCGCACCCACCCTGCTGCGGCTGTTTGGTGCCAGTGACACCACCCTGCCCTACGCCCTGACTTACAGCCGCATCTACATTCTGGGCACCATCTGCGTGCTGATCGTGCTTGGCATGAACACCTTCATCACTGCGCAGGGCTTTGCCAAGATCAGTATGCTGACCACCGTTATCGGCGCGGTCATCAACATCGTGCTGGACCCCATCCTCATCTTTGGGCTGGGCATGGGCGTAAAGGGTGCTGCCATTGCCACCGTGCTGAGCCAGGCAGTGGGTGCCATCTGGGTCATCCGCTTCCTCACCGGCCCCAAGACCATCCTCAAGATCCGCAAAGAGGACATGAAGCTGGAAGGGAAGATCATCATGCCCGTGCTGGCACTGGGCATTTCCACCTTCGTCATGCTCTCCACCGAGAGCCTGCTGTCCATCAGCTTCAGCTCCAGCCTGGCCCGCTACGGCGGTGACGTGGCCGTGGGTGCCATGACCGTGATCACCAGCGCCTCCCAGCTGTGCACCATGCCCATCTCGGGCATCTGCCAGGGCGGCCAGCCGGTGATGAGCTTCAACTTCGGCGCAGGCAAGAAAGACCGCGTCAAGCAGGCATTCCGCTTCCAGCTGACCCTCTGCCTGAGCTACACCACCATCTTCTGGCTGCTGATGATGCTGGTTCCCGGTGCAGTGGCTGGCATCTTCACCTCGGATGCCTCCCTGATCGATTACACCACCTGGGCCATGCGCATCTACATGGCGGGCATCTTCTCCACCGGTGTCCAGATCGCCTGCCAGCAGAGCTTTATGGCGCTGGGTCAGGCCAAGGTCAGCCTGCTGCTGGCCTGCCTGCGCAAGCTCATCCTGCTCATCCCTCTCATCTTTATCCTGCCCCATGTGGTCGCGAACCCCGTGTTCGGCGTGTTCCTTGCCGAGCCCGTCAGTGACATCATCGCCGCTACCGTGACCGCCACCACCTTCTTCCTCCAGTTCAATAAGATCCTGGACAAGGGCGCTGGCAGGGTCTGATGAGGGCCACGGCCTGAGCCGCAGACCCTGAGAGAAACAATAAGAGCCCCGGAGCTGCAGTTTCCATGCAGCCCCGGGGCTCTTTCTCGTTTTTACAGACCGGCCAGCAGGATGGCCAGCACGGCTTTCTGCACATGGAGACGGTTCTCGGCCTCGTCAAAGATCTCGTCGGCGTGCTCCTCAAAGACGGCGGTGGAGATCTCCTCGCCCCGGTGCGCAGGCAGGCAGTGGAGGAGCATGGCATCGGGCTTTGCCCCCTCCATCAGCCTGCTGGTCACCTGAAAGCCCGCGAAGTCCCGCAGGCGGCGCTCACTTTCGGGGGTACCGGGGGCCGTATTCCATGCGGCGGTCACCACCACATCGGCATCCTTCACACCCTCGGCGGGGTCGGTGAGCAGGTGAAACTTTTCGCCATACTTGTGGGCGAACATCAGCACGTCGGCGGCAGGGCGGTAGCCCTCGGGGCAGACACAGGTCACACGCATCCCTGCCAGCAGGCCGCCTACGATGAGGCTGTTTGCCATGCTGCAGCCATCGCCGATGAAGCAGAGCTTCTGGCCCTCCAGCGTGCCCCGGCGCTCCCGGATGGTCATCAGGTCGGCCAGCACCTGGCAGGGATGGGCATAGTCGGTCAGGCCGTTGATCACGGGCACACCGGCCAGCTCGGCAAACTCTTCCAGATCGCACTGGCGGTAAGTGCGCCAGACCACGCAGTCGTAGTAGCGGCCCAGCACCCGGGCGGTATCTTTGAGGGGCTCGCCCCGGCCGGACTGCAGCTCGGTGGCGGCGTTCATGTAATTGCCCAGACCGCCCAGCTGGTAGACACCCACCTCAAAGCTGGTGCGGGTGCGGGTGGAGTTTTTGGAGAACATCAGCGCCACGCTCCTGCCCTTGAGCAGCGCCGGGGTCGTCCCGGCCTTCTGCTCTGCCTTGAGCTCCTCCGCCACATCAAGGATGTGGTGGAGCTCAGCGGGGGAGAGGTCGCTCATTTTCAGCAGATGTTTCATGCCTGCTCCTTTGGAGCCTTCTGCTCCATCTCGGTCAGCACCTCGTTCAGGATGCCCAGAGCCTTTTCCACATCGTGGGCGGTCAGGGTCAGCGGGGGCAGCAGGCGCAGGCGGCTCTTGGCCGTGAGCACCAGCAGGCCCTTTTCGCGGCAGGCGGCCAGCACGTCCGCGGCCTGGATGCCGCCAAAGAACTCGATGCCCACCATCAGGCCAATGCCGGAAAGGTTCTTGACCATGGGCAGCTTGGCCAGACCAGCACGCAGCTGGACGGCCCGCTCGCTGACATTGGCCAGGAAGCTCTGATCCATCCGATCCACCACCACGTTGGCACCGGCGCAGACCACCGGGTTGCCGCCAAAGGTGGAACCGTGGCTACCGGGGCCCATGCCCTCGGCGGTCTTTTCGTTCAGCAGAACGGCACCGATGGGCAGGCCGCCGCCCAGACCCTTGGCCAGCGTGACGATATCGGGCTTGAGGTTGTAGTGCTCACAGCACAGGAAGGTGCCGGTGCGGCCCACGCCGGTCTGCACCTCGTCCACGATGAGGACAAGGTCCTTTTCATCACAGAGGGCGCGCACGGCCTGCACATACTCAGGGTCCAGCGCCATCACGCCGCCCTCGCCCTGGATCAGCTCCAGCATAATGGCGCAGGTATGGCGGTCCACCAGTTCCCGGAGGCCTTCGATGTCACCGGCGGTGGTATAAACAAAGCCCTCGTTGAAGGGGCCAAAGTAGTTGTGGAACACCTCCTGACCGGTGGCGGTCAGGGTGGCAATGGTGCGGCCATGGAAGCTGTTGACCAGCGTGATCACAACATCGCGGCCCTTGCCGTAGTGATCAAAGCTGTACTTGCGGGCGGCCTTGATGGCACCCTCGTTGGCCTCGGCACCGGAATTTCCAAAGAAAACCTTGCTCATGCCGGTGCGCTTGCACAGCTTTTTGGCCAGCTTGCCGCAGGGAGCAGTGTAATAGAGGTTGGAGGTGTGCTGCAGCTTATGGGCCTGCACGGAGACGGCCTCGGCCCAGGTCAGGTCGCAGTAGCCCAGACTGTTCACGCCGATACCGCTGGTGAAATCCAGATACTTCTGGCCCTCGGGGCCCTCGGCATACAGGCCGTGGCCCTTTTCCAGTGCAATGGGGTTGCGGTTATAGGTGTGCAGGACATATTCGTTGTCCCGCTTGATGACTTTTTCGGAATCCATTTTGTGCCCTCCTTACGGTAACGCTGTTCTTTCCCGCAATGCCAAAGGCTCCCCTACCAGGGGAGCTGTCGCGTCAGCGACTGAGAGGTTGTATGAAGGACAACGTCTCCTCTGTCCAACCTCTCCGTCAATGCTTCGCATTGCCACCTCCCCTAGTAGGGGAGGCCTTGGCAAAATGGGCAAGTCTTTCTTTTATTATATAGTGTCCGTGCTCTTTCAGCAAGCCTTATTCCTGATGGCTGCGGCGGTAGAACCGGGTGCCGGAGCCCCGGTTGGAGAACAGCTCCAGCAGGATGGAGTGGGGCACGCGGCCATCGATGATGACCGCCTCGTGGACTCCCTGATAGATGGCATCGGCCATGCCGCCGATCTTGGGGATCATGCCGCCCGCAATGATGCCGGCAGCCTTGTAGCCCTCGATCTCGCTGACCTCCACCTCGGGGATCAGGGTGGTCTCATCGTCCTTATCCCGCAGCAGGCCGGCGATATCGGTCATGGAGACCAGCTTCTCGGCCTTGAGGGCAATGGCGATCTGTGCGGCAGCGGTGTCGGCGTTGACATTATAGGCCTGACCCAGATCGTCCATGCCCACCGTTGCGATCACAGGGATATAGCCGCCGTCCAGCAGGGTGGAGATCAGGGTGGGGTCCACATGGATGATCTCGCCCACATGGCCCAGTGCGGGGTCCAGCTCGGTGCAGCGGAGCATCTGGCCGTCCATGCCGCACAGGCCCACGCCGCGGCCGCGCAGCTTTGCCACAAGGTCCTTGTTCACCTTACCGGCCAGCACCTGCTGGACGATCTCCATGGTAGCGTCATCGGTCACGCGCAGACCGTTGTTGAAATGGCTCTCCACGCCGACTTTTTTCAGCATCTCGTTGATGGCCGGGCCGCCGCCGTGCACCAGCACCACCCGCACCCCCAGCAGGGTCAGGGTGACAAGGTCGTTCATCACGGCGTTTTTCAGCGTCTCGTTGATCATGGCGTTGCCGCCGTATTTGATGACCATGGTCTTGCCATGGTATTTCTGGATGTAAGGGGTCGCCTCCGAAAACAGGAGGGCCATTTCTTCGTTCTTCATATACTCTCCTTGCCGCCAGCACACTTGCTCCGGCATTCATTTTCCACCAGACAAACTCCTTCCGTCATCGCTGCGCGATGCCACCTCCCTCAAAGAGGGAGGCATTCAGGCCCCTTCCTTGAGGGGGCTGTCGCCGCAGTCGACTGGGGGAGTTTTATCAGGTCCGATAATCCCCGTTGATTTTCACATAATCATAAGTCAGATCACAGCCCCATGCCTTGGCGCTGGCATCGCCGGTACCCATATCCACCTTGACAAGGATATCATGCTCCGCCAGAACTTTGGCGGCCTCGTCCTCGCTGTAGGGGTGGTAGGCGGCGTTCTCGCAGACATAGACCTCACCGGCGGCACTGCTCAGCCAGACACAGACCTTGTCGATGGAGAAATCGCCTGGGGTGTAGCCGATGGCGCAGAGGATGCGGCCCCAGTTGGCATCGCGGCCAAAGACAGCAGCCTTGAACAGGTTGGAGCAGACCACGCTGCGGCTGACGGCACGGGCCGTTTTCAGGTCGGGGGCGTGGGTCACCTCGCAGGTGATGAGGTGGGTGGCACCCTCGCCGTCACCGGCGTGCTCGGCGCACATGTGCTCAGCAATGGCGGTCAGGGCCGCCACAAAGGCATCGTAGTCGGCGTTCTCTTCGCAGATCTCGGGGTTTCCGGCCAGACCGGAGGCCATGATGATCAGGGTATCGTTGGTGGAGGTATCCAGATCCACGCTCATCTGGTTGTAGGTGCCGGGCACCACGGTCTTGAGGGCCTTTTCCAGCAGAGCGGGGGAAACGGCGGCATCGGTGGTGTAGAAGGCCAGCATGGTGGCCATGTTGGGGGCGATCATGCCGCTGCCCTTGCCAATGGCACCCACGGTGCAGGTCTTGCCGCCCAGCTCAAACTGGATGGCGTACTCCTTTTTGTGGGTATCGGTGGTCATAATGGCCGTGGCTGCATCGGTGCTGCCCTGCGCAGTGGCTGTCAGCTTCGCGGCGGCGGCGGGGATTCCCCGGGCAAAGGGGTCAATGACCATGGGCTGGCCAATGACACCGGTGGAAGCGGGCAGCACATCCTCGGCGGGGATGTGCAGTGCCTCGCCCACCAGCGCACAGCACTCCTCGGCCAGAGCCACGCCGTTGGCGGCGCAGGTATTGGCGTTGCCGCTGTTCACAAGAATGGCCTGTGCATAGCCGTCCTTCAGGTGGGCGCGGTCCACCTTGATGGGTGCGCCGCAGACCTTATTGGTGGTGTAGACACCGGCGGCGGCACAGCGCACCTCCGCCTTGATGAGTGCCAGATCGTATTTTTCATTATGATTTGCGCGGATGCCGCAGTGCACGCCAGCCGCTGCAAAGCCTTTGGGGGCACAAATGCCGCCCGCAACTTCTTGATACATACTACTTTCTCCCTTCAGCATCCTCACCCTCTCCGTCAGCGCTAACGCGCTGCCACCTCCCCCAAAGTGGGAGGCCTTGGCATTCCCCGCAGAGTTTGCGGTTTTGTCAAAAGCTCTCCCTTCGGGAGAGCTGGGCGCGAAGCGGCCTGAGAGGGTGAGCCATTTCATTCCAATCCAGCCGTCTCTTCAAAACCCAGCATCAGATTCATACACTGGACTGCCGCGCCGGACGAGCCCTTGCCCAGATTATCAAACAGGGAGACCAGCATCATCTGATCCCCGGCGGCGTTCACGGTGCTGTACAGCTCCATGCGGTCGGTACCGGCCATGGCATTGGAATACAGGCCGTTCTCGGGCAGCGGCTCGTTCAGGGCGTGCACCTTGATGGTGGCGGCATCCCTGTAATACTCCGCCAGCCCTGCGGCCACCTTTTCGGCACCGCCCCAGACCGGCTGGAAGGGCACCAGCACCTGCATCCCGCTGTAATAATCGCAGACCACAGGCACAAAGGCGGGCGGGTTTGCCAGCCCGCTGATCTTCTGCATCTCGGGCAGATGCTTATGGGCAAGGCTCAGACCGTAGCTCTTGGGTGCATCCAGCTTGCTGTGGGCCGGACGGTCGGGGCTTTCGTAATCGGCGATCATCTTTTTGCCGCCGCCGGAATAGCCGGAAATACCGGTGCAGCTGTAGAAATCACCCGCTCCGGCAAGGCCCAGCTCCACCAGAGGCCGCATGATGCTGATAAACCCGCTGGCATAGCAGCCGGGCACCGCCACGCGGCAGGCATTTTTGATCTTTTCCTTCTGGCCCCTGAGTTCCGGGAAGCCGTAGACCCAATTGGGATCCGTGCGGAAAGCCGTAGAAGTATCCAGCACCTTGACATCCGGACGGAGCAGGGGCATGACCTCTCTGGAGGCGGCATCCGGCAGGCAGAGGAAGGCGAGGTCAGCCGAATTGATGACCTTTGCCCGCTCGTTCACGTCCTTGCGGCCCTCCTCGGAGATGGAGAGCAGTTCAATTTCGGGCCGGGCGGCCAGACGGTCGGCAATGCGCAGACCCGTGGTGCCTGCGGAGCCGTCGATAAAGACCTTTACGCTCATGCGTTGTTCGCCTCCCATGCGGCCAGCTGGTCCATGGCCAGCCGGATCTGGTTGTTGACGCTTGCCTCGCTGGGGCCGCCGTAGCTGGTGCGGCCCTCACAGCATTTGATGAGGTCGATGGCATCATAGATATCGTTCTCGAACAGGGCGCTGTAGCCCTTGAATTCGTCAAGGGTCAGTTCCTCCAGGGTCTTATCCTTTGCGATGCAGTCGGAGACCATGCAGCCGGTCAGCTTGTAGGCATCCCGGAAGGGCATCCCCTTCTTGGTCAGGTAGTCGGCGCAGTCGGTGGCATTGATAAAGCCCTTGGCGGCAGCGCGGCGCATGTTGGCAGGCAGGGTCTTCATGGTGTCCAGCATGGGGGTGACGGTCTTGAGGCACAGCTCCAGCGTATCCACTGCATCGAAGATGGCTTCCTTGTCCTCCTGCATATCCTTGTTGTAGGCCAGAGGAATGCCCTTCATCATCACCAGCAGGGTGTTCAGGTCGCCGTAGACGCGGCCGGTCTTGCCGCGGATCAGCTCGGTGACATCGGGGTTCTTCTTCTGGGGCATGATGGAGGAGCCGGTGGTAAAGGCATCGTCCAGCTCGATGAACTTGAACTCCCAGCTGCACCAGAGGATGATCTCCTCGGAAAGGCGGGACAGATGCATCATGCAGATAGAGATGGCGTTGGCCAGCTCGATGCAGAAGTCACGGTCAGAAACGCCGTCCAGGCTGTTGGCACAGGGTGCGGCAAAGCCCAGCTTTTCGGCGGTGAACTGACGATCCAGCGGGTAGGTGGTACCGGCCAGAGCGCCGGAGCCCAGCGGGCACTGGGCATCCATGCGGGCGGTGGCATCCTCAAAGCGCTGCAGGTCACGCAGGAGCATGGAGGCGTAGGCCATCAGCGCATGGCCAAAGGTGATGGGCTGGGCGCGCTGCAGGTGGGTGTAGCCGGGCATGACAGCGGTGGTATTCTCCGCGGCCTTCCTGCAGATGACCTTGATGAGCTCCACGATGTAAGCCTGCAGGGTGTGGCTGTAGTCCCGCAGGGTCAGGCGGATATCCAGCGCCACCTGATCGTTGCGGCTGCGGCCGGTGTGCAGGCGCTTGCCTGCATCGCCGATGCGGGCGGTCAGGGTCTGCTCCACGAAGGTATGCACATCCTCGGCGTTGGGGTCGATCTCCAGCGCACCGCTTGCCAGATCGTCGGCAATGGAGGCCAGCCCGCTGAGGATATCCTCGCAGTCCTTTTCGGAGATGATGCCCTGCTTGGCCAGCATGGCGGCGTGGACCCCGCTGCCGCGCATATCCTGCGCGATCATCCGCTGGTCAAAGCGGATGGAGGAGTTGAAATCATTGACGCGCGAATCGACCGCCTTGGAGAAGCGGCCCTTCCAGAGTTGTTCTGCCATAATATTCTTCCTTTTCTGATAGGCGGCTCGCCCTCTCCGTCATTGCTTGCGCAATGCCACCTCTCCCAAAGGGAGAGGCTCTGGCGCAACCGAGAACTTCACGGCTTGACCGGAAACTTTGCCGCTATGCCAAGGGCTCTCCCTTTGGGAGAGCTGTCACCGTAGGTGACTGAGAGGGCGAGGATGTTTATCTTGTAAATAAAAACAGCTAAAAACGGCAAAGCCGCCGCAGGGGAAAGCGCTCCTGCGGCGGTGCCGCCGGCAACTATGCCGGTTTTGGAACTCCGTTGTGAAAGTGTAGAAAACACACCGGAGAGAAAGTTGGCTTTGTGTGATCCCGGTGGATCAGCCGCTTAGTCCTCGATCTTCGGCCAGCTCTTGGACAGCTTTGCGCGCTCCTTGATGGACAGGCCGAACAGGTTGATGAAGCCTGCTGCATCTGCCTGGTTGTAATCCTCGTCCTCACCAAAGGAAGCGGTCTGCTCATCGTACAGGGTGAACGGAGAGGTAACACCAGCGTTGATCATGTTGCCCTTGTACAGCTTCAGCTTCACATCGCCGGTCACGGTCTTTGCCAGGCTGTTGGCAAAAGCATCCAGAGCCTCACGCAGCGGGGTGAACCACTGGCCGTTGTAGACGATATCGGCATACTTCTGTGCCAGCTGCTCCTTGAGGTGTGCGCTCTCCTTATCCAGGGTGATGGTCTCCAGAACATTGATGGCCTTGTACAGGATGGCACCGCCGGGGGTCTCGTACACGCCGCGGCTCTTCATGCCCACCAGACGGTTCTCCACGATATCCAGCAGGCCGATGCCGTTCTCGCCGCCCAGCTTGTTCAGGTACTCCACCAGCTCCACAGCGCCCATCTCCTTGCCGTCAACGGCAGTGGGAACGCCCTTTTCAAAGTGGATGGTCACATAGGTCGGGGTGTCGGGAGCCTGCTCGGGGCTGACACCCAGCTCCAGGAAACCGGGGTGGTTGTACTGGGGCTCGTTGGCGGGGCTCTCCAGATCCAGGCCCTCGTGGCTCAGATGCCACAGGTTCTTGTCCTTGGAGTAGTTGGTCTCGCGGTTGATCTTCAGGGGGATGTGGTGAGCCTCGGCGTAGTCGATCTCCTCGTCACGGCTCTTGATGTCCCACTCACGCCAGGGAGCAATGATGGCCATATCGGGGCACAGGGCCTTGAGGGTCAGCTCAAAACGCACCTGATCGTTGCCCTTGCCGGTGCAGCCGTGGCAGATGGCATCTGCGCCTTCCTTGATGGCGATATCGGCCAGAGCCTTTGCAATGCAGGGGCGTGCAAAGCTGGTGCCCAGCAGGTAGTCCTCGTACTTTGCACCAAACTTCAGGGTGGGGAAGATGTAGTTCTCCACAAAGTCCTTCTTCAGATCCAGGACGTACAGCTTGGAAGCGCCGGTAGCCTTGGCCTTTTCCTCCAGGCCGTCCAGCTCGGTGCCCTGGCCCACGTCACCGGAAACGGCGACGACTTCGCAGTTGTTGTAGTTTTCCTTCAGCCAGGGAATGATGATGGAGGTATCCAGACCACCGGAGTAGGCCAGCACGACTTTTTTAATGTTTTCCTTTTTCATAATAAACGCGCTCCTTTTAATAAAAATACACTTTTGTACCCTGATGCGCACTTTCCCTTCGCATCCTCTGTCTTTGATTCGCGGTTGATGCTTTTATTATACACAGCGCGGCTTTTCCGTCAATGCTGAAAACTGCCAAACATGCCGCGCGTTTGCGGCAGGATTTGTTACACTTTGTATGTTTATGCAATATTATTTGTTTATATTCAAATTTTATGCAGTTAAAATGTATATATGAACTGCAAAAAAGCGCCCCGAAGGACGCTTTCTTTATGCCTGGTACCTTCCCAGGATCTCCTCCACCTGTTCCTGTGTCAGCGGGTGGGTGGGCTCCGGCTTTTCATTGCCCCTGCGCAGGGGCAGCCACCAGGTGGACAGGCCCAGCCAGCCGAACTTATAGGCGGTGTGGGGCTCACGGCCCACGCAGGTGAAGCCCAAGCGGGCATGGATACGCTCACTGGCGGGGTTGGGGTCTGCCACAAGGGCGTAGACATTCCAGTAACCCATCCCGTCCAGAATATCCAGCAGGGCGCGGTAGAGGGTATCCCCCACACCAAAGCCCCGGGCATCGGGGGCACAGTAGATGGTGCTCTCCACAGCCCAGTCGTAGGCCTCCCGGGGGTGGTAGCGGTGGGCGCAGGCGTAGCCCAGCAGCTTACCGTCCCCATCCCGGGCCAGCAGCAGAGGGATCAGCGCACGGGTGCTGTCCACCCAGTCCTCATACTCCGGCAGGGAAGAGGGCGTTACCTGAAAGGTGGCGGTATGGTGCAGGACATACCAGTTGTAGATGTTCAGGATCTCCGCCGCATCGGCCCGGGTGGCCAGCGAGAGCCGGGGCAGATTCTTCTCAGCCCATTCGGCGCACAGGGCTTCCTTCTGCGCCTTGGTCAGTTTTTTCAGGGCTGCTTCCCGGCGCAGGGCGGCATATCTGTCTGTGCACCGTTCCAGATACGCGAACCGCTGTGCCCCCAGCGCACGGGTGCACTTGGCCCCCTTCCCGCTCTTGTGGGCGTGCAGGCGGCTGGCCGGGTCATTTGTCCAGCCCGTGTAGAGTTGGCCGCCTGCGCAGCGCACCATATAGACATAGGCCCGCTCCGTCTTCTCCGCTTCCCCGCTCATATCACAGTCTCCCGTTGTTTTTCAGCACCTGACGGCAGGCGGCCAGCGCCGTCTCCTTATCCTTTGCGGTGATGAGGAACCGGCTGGCGTGGCAGAAGCTGATGCCCTCGATGCCGCTCTTCTGCTCAATGATCTCCTGCGGCTGGCCCGCCCAGCTCTGGGGGAAGGGCAGCTTCGGCTTTTTGGTCTTGTGGTCGGTCACGCACTGGGCACTCCACCCGCCGCGCTGGCTGGGGTAGATGACGAAGAGGGCATCGGTCTTGTACAGGCCATTCTTCCAGGGCAGGTAGCAGGGCAGGATCACGATGCCGTCCCGGGAGTTCTTATAGGCCTGCTGCACTTTCTCATCGGCGCGGTTCACGGCGTTCGCGCTCTCGATCTGGTTTTCCAGGATCTGCTTTGCCACAGCCACCGCCTTGAAGAAGCAGGTGTCCTGATCCTCCTTGGAATCCCACACCGGGTTGAAGAAGCCGATGGCATCGCACAGGCTGTTCTGCTCGCCGGTGTTATCGTTCAGGTCAAGAGGCTGGATAAAGTTTTCATCGATGAGCCGGGCCTGACGTTCCCCCACCAGCCCCGGGCCCAGCACCCGCCACAGCAGACCGAAGGCCGCATAGGGGATGCCGTTGGCGCGGTACTCGCGGGGCTCCTGATGGTGATCGAACATGCCAAAGCCGATATCGTACACGATGCCGTCGAAATCGTCCGGCACCACAAAGCCGCGGGTGATCCTGATGTCCGGCCGGATGATCTGCAGCAGCGCCGTTGCAAACACGTCGTCCGCATGGAACTTGCCGGCGTGGGTAAATCCGTTTGCAGGAATTTTCATAACAGCAATACCTCGTTCTCTTTCTTTGGGAACAGTATATCACATTCTGAAGCAGGGGACAAATTTTTGTGCACAACAAAGACCCGCCGGGCAGCATACGCCACACAGCGGGTCTGAAAGGAGGAAGTGCCGTTTCAGGGCACCTTATGAGAAGCGTGTGTTACAGGACGATGGGTTTCTCCGGGTCGAGCTCCAGGTTTTCGCCGTTGGATTCGATCACGCGGCGGTACCACTCGTAGCTCTTTTTCTTGTAACGTTCCAGCGTACCGGAGCCGTCGCTGTTCAGGTCCACATAGATCATACCGTAGCGCTTTTTGATCTCCGCCGTGGAGCAGGAGATCAGGTCAATGCAGCCCCAGCTGGTATAGCCCATCACGTCCACGCCGTCGTGCAGCGCTTCGCTGACCTGCACCAGGTGGTCGTTCATGTAGCGGATGCGGTAATCATCCTCCACCGTAAAGCTACCGTGGCCGTCCGGCACCAGGGTGTCGTTGGCACCCAGGCCGTTTTCGGCAATGAACAGGGGCTTGTGGTAGCGGCTGTACAGCCGGTTCAGGGTGTAGCGCAGGCCCTTGGGGTCGATCTGCCAGCCCCACTCGCTGACCTTGGAATACGGATTGCGCTTGAGGGTGGGGACCATGTTGCTGCCGGTGGGCTCGCCCAGCGAGTGGTCAGCGGCGGCGCAGTTGCTGGAATAGTAGCTAAACGAAACAAAGTCCACAGTGTGGGTCAGGGCTTCGCGGTCCTCATCGCTGATCTCCAGTTGCACGCCCTTTTCCTCAAACACGCGCTTGGCGTAGTAGGGATAGGCACCCAGGGCCTGCACGTCCGAGAACAGGTACACCTCGTTGTCCAGCTCCATCACCTCGATGATGTCATCGGGGTTCGGGGTGAGCGGGTAGATGGTAACGGCCAGGATCATGCTGCCCACCTTGTACTCCGGGTCGATGCTGTGGGCCAGCTGCACAGCCTTGGCGCTGGCCACCAGCTCATAGTGGATGGCCTGATACAGCTGCTGGTTGCTCAGCTGGGCCTTGGGGGTCAGGATGGCACCGCTGACAAAGGGCTGGTGCAAAATGGAGTTGATCTCGTTGAACGTGATCCAGTACTTCACCTTGCCCTTGTACCGCTCAAACAGGACCTGGCAGTATTTCAGGTACAGGTCGATCATGATGCGGTTGCTCCAGCCGTTGTACTTGCGGGCCAGGGCCAGGGGCGTTTCGTAGTGGGAAATGGTGATGAGCGGCTCGATGCCGTACTTGTGGCACTCGTCAATGACATCATCGTAGAACTTCAGGCCCGCCTCGTTGGGCTGTGCTTCCTCGCCGGTGGGGAAAATGCGGCTCCACGCAATGGAAAAGCGGTAGACCTTGAACCCCATACCCGCAAAGAGCTTGATGTCCTCTTTGTAGCGGTGGTAGTAATCAATGCCTTTCAGCTTGAGGTTGTCGGGGGTCGGCTCCTCGGTGATGACCTTGAAGCCCTTGGGCAGCACATCCTGGATGGACAGGCCCTTGCCATCTTCCAGATAGGCACCCTCGCACTGATTTGCGGCCGTTGCGCCGCCCCAGAGGAAATTTCTCGGGAAATACATACAGGTTCCTCCCTAATGTTGCAGCGTCCGGGGATCAGTTCTTTTTCTCGTCACGGAACAGGACGAACGAGACGATAAAGGCCACCACAAAGGCAATGGCTGCACCGGCGCAGGCATAGTAGAAGTTGGCCATGGGGGTATCCAGTCCAATGTAGCTGGGCAGGGTCAGCAGACCGGGAGAGCCGCCGGAGTAGTTCTTGGTGTTCATCAGGCCCATAAAGAAGCCGCCCACGCCGCCGCCAGCCATGGCTGCGATCATGTTGGTGCGGATCTTCATGGTAACGCCGAACAGGACCGGCTCGGTGATGCCGCAGACGGCGGTGATACCGGTGGCGGAGGTCAGCTGCTTGAGTTCGGGGTCCTTGGTCTTGATGGAAACGGCCAGAGCAGCAGCGCCCTGTGCCACGTTGGAGGCCAGCTGGCCCGGATAGATGATGGTGTCAAAGCCGATGGTCATACGGTTGTTGATGCCAATGGGGGTCAGGGCGTGGTGGGTACCTGTCATGACCAGGAACGGCAGGAACACGCCGACGATGGTGGGCACCAGCCAGGGTGCCAGGGTGCTCAGGCCATTGATCACCGCGGCCAGGGCGTTGGAGACCACATAGCCCACCGGGCCCAGCACACACAGGGTGGCAATGCCGCAGATGAACATGGTCAGCAGCGGAGCGGTAAAGAAGCGGATGGCTTTGGGGGAGATGCGGGTAGCCCAGGGTTCCACCTTGGACATCAGCAGTACGCCCAGGATGATGGGGATCACGGACGAAGAATAGGAGGCGTTATAGATGGGCAGCATGAAGATGGTGATGGCCTCGCCGCTTTCCTTGGAGGCAGCCACCAGGTTCACAAAGCTGGGGTGGATCAGGATGCCACCCAGCATCATGGCCAGGTAGGGGTTGCAGCCCAGCTTTTTCGCCGCCGAGTTAGCCAGCAGGATGGGCAGGAAATAGAACGTGGCATCGCCCATGAAGTTGATGACCTGGTAGGTGCTGGACGTATTGCTGACCAGCTTGAACGCCACCAGGATGGCCAGCACGGCCTTGATCATGCCTGCTGCGGTCAGCGGGGGCAGGATGGGGGTAAAGATGCCGGTCAGGGTGTCGATGACACGGTCGTACCACTTGCCCTTGGGGGCGGGGGCTGCGGCGGCAGGGGCGGTGCCCAGCATCCCGCTGAGCTTCTCGTACACCTGCGTGACCTCGGCACCAATAATCACCTGATACTGGCCGTTTGCCTGGGCAACGCCCACAACACCGGCCAGGCCCTTGATGGCATCGGTATCGGCTTTTGATTCATCTTTCAGGTTAAAGCGCAGACGGGTGGCACAATGGGTGGCGTTGCTCACGTTTTCGGCACCGCCCACCAGGCTGAGGATCTGTTTTGCCAATGCGCCGTAATCTTCTTTTTTTGCCATTTGCAATTCCTCCATGATGGTTTGATCCGGGGTGATCCGGAGCCTGCTGCGCAGAAGCTCTGCGTCAGCCACACCGGGCAGCCCGCGGATCGCGTTGAGGTCGATCACACTGCGGTCCTTTACGGTAACGGACAGACAGCCGCTGCGGAAATCACACAGGCCTATGTTTTCTTTTCCGCCGGCCGGAGCAGCCAGCTGCTCCAGGAACTGTTTACGATCCATGGCAGAGGACCTCCCTCTCGGTCAATATCTTCTGAACCGCCCAACGCGCGCCATTGGGTGGATTCATGCAAAAAGGTGGGCAGGGAAGCGGGCCGGTTCAGGCCTCGTTCTTCTCCTGCAGGCGGGTGATGTGCAGCATGAGGTACACGATCTCCTCATCGTTGCACTGCCAATTCCAAGTGGCCCGGAAATAGTCCGCAATAGCGCGGGCACATTGATACACCTGCGGATAGTCCCGCCGCATCTGGGCCAGCATCCCGCTGATCCGCTCCTCCACCTGCCTGCCGGAGGCAAGCCGCTGGACGAGGTAGCGCAGATGCATGGAAAACCGGGAATACGAAAAGCTCTCTTTGTTGAGCGTAATAGCAAGCTGTTTCTCCACGATGCCGTCCACGTCTGAAAGGGCCTTGAGCGTCATCATCATGGAGTGCATATCGCCCGCTTCCGCCTCGGCGTTGATGAGGTGGAGGGCAATGTTCACCACCTCGCTGTCTGGCAGCTTCAGCCCGGCTTCCCGCGCCAGCAGCTCCCGTGCCTGTTTGGCCAGCTCTGTCTCCTTGGGGTACAGGTGGCGCACATCGTAAGCCAGCGGGGTCGAGATCTCGATGCCCTTGCGCAGCCGCTCCGCCGCAAAGTTCAGGTGGTCGGCCAGGGTAAAGGGCAGGTTTGGGTTCAGCGCACAGTCCAGCTCGATCTCAGCCCGCTCCGTGATCTCGGCGCAGGCCAGCACCAGCGGGCGGGGCAGATCGGCCGCCATGCCAAAATATTTGGGGTTCACGTCGTAAAACGTTCGCTCGATGCGGGAAAGATCCGTCAGCTCGTAAGGCATTTTGGGGAACCCGACCCCCCGGCCCAGCACCACCAGCTCCTTGCCGTTTCCGTCCAGTGCCAGGGCGGCATTGTTGTTGATCTGTCGGATGATTTTCATACCGTTCTACTCCCTGCATCGAATTTTCGGACAAAAAGAAAAACCCCGAATGCAGCAGCTCACACTACTCCCCTTGTTTTAGAAAGGGAATTCGATGCAAGTAGCGCCTCCGAGGAGTAACGTCTTGTTTTTACAAATTTATAATACCAAAGGTTCTTTGCTGTGTCTATTCGCACGATGGCCAAAAAAATGCCCCGATTTTTGTGCACCGTGGAAAAACAGGGCAGCAAAAAACCGCCGGGCAGGTGTTTTCCTGCACGGCGGCTTTGGGTTCAAATCAAATTTTCAGGCGCTCACTTTTTCCGGCTGCGCGTCTTGGTCACGGCCTTGGTGGGGGTCTTGGTCACAGCCGTGGTGGGCTTCACGGCGGGGGAGAGGTTCGGCTTTTCGGTGAGGGTGGTGGTGGGCTCGCCCAGTGCCAGCACCTCGGCCAGCTCCTTCTGCACCTTGGCGTTGATGGGGTCGTTCACAGCCAGCACATCGGAGTAGAACTGCTCCATCTCTTCGCGGGTGGAGAAGGTTGCAACGTACATCTGGTTGCCCATGGCACCAGACAGGGCCTCAGGGATGCGGTCCACCATCCGCATATTCTTCTGGTACTTCTGCATGATCTGCTCATGGCTGTACACAAAGTTTTTGCCATCGCGGCGGCCTGCAAAGGGGCAGTAGTAGTGCTCGCCCACCGGCATATCCGTGCCGCCGAAGGCGATCATATCTGCCCAGATCTTGTACACGTTGGTGGAGCGGGCAAAGTTGATCATATCCGGGGTAAAGCCGCCGCAGGGGCGCATATTGACCTCCAGCGCCACGAGCTGGCCCTTTTTGCCCATGCCGGCCTGATCCTCGGTCATGCGGAAGAACTCAAAGTGGACGAATCGGCTCTTCACGCCAAAGCTCTTGACGGCGGCACGTCCGGCGGCGCGGGTATCCTCGGGCAAGTCCTTGATGATATAGTAGATGGAGTTATCGTTGTCGTTGACGATGTCCATGATGGACACCGGGCTGACGTTGCCCGCCTCAAAGATGGGGTTGCCGCTGCCGTCGATGATGGCATCGTAGCTGTTGACCTCGGCATGGACGAACTCCTCCATGATGTAGGAGAGGTCGGGGTGATAGGTGCTCTTGTAGAGCAGGAAGCGCTTCAGCTCCTCATCGCTGGACAGCTTATGGGTATCGGAGGCACCCACACCGTTGTCCGGCTTGACCACCACCGGATAGCCCACCTCGTTGATGAACTTCCTGCAGCCCTCCAGGTCGTCTACCATGTGGTAACGTGCGGTGGCGATGCCGGCCTTCTGGTAATACTCCTTCATCTTGCTCTTGTACTTGATGCGGGGCATATCCTCGGTCTGGAAGCCAGACTTGATGTTGAAGTCCGTGCGCAGGGCCGCATCCCGCTCCAGCCAGTACTCGTTGTTGGATTCCAGCCAGTCGATGCGGCCATACTTGAAGGCGAAGAACGCCACCGCCCGGTAGACCTCGTCATAATTCTCCAGACTGCCGACCTTGTAGTATTCGTTCAGGCTGTCCTTCAGCTCCGGCTTCAGCTCATCATAGGGCTGGTCACCGATGCCCAGCACGTTCATGCCGTCGTTTTTCAGCTCCCGGCAGAACTGCCAGTAGTTGGTGGGGAAATTGGGGGAGATAAAGATAAAGTTGCTCATGGTTTTTGATTCCTCTTTCTTGTTCACGTCCTCGCCCTCTCCGTCATTGCTTCGCAATGCCACCTCCCCCAAAGTGGGAGGCCTTGGCAGTCCCTGCAAAGTTCACGGTTTTGCCAAAGGCTCGCCCTTTGGGAGAGCTGGCAAAGCCGCAAGGCTTTGACTGAGAGGGTGAGCCGCCTTATCCTAGAATATAAGGCATATAATATACGGCCTGCTGATACCACCAATCCCAGTCGTGCTTGACATCATAGCCCCACAGGTCCACCCAGACAGGGATGCCTTTCTGCTCAAAGATCTGCTTGAGCTGCCGGGTGGTATCGGGCTGCTCCCAAGCGCCCTGACCGCAGCAGATGACCGCCTTCCTGCTGCGGTAGAGGTCCATATAGGGGTGATCGGTGGGGAAGTTGGCCATATAGTCCACGGGGGAGTTCTGGTAGACCACCTCGTCCATGTAATCGCCAAAGCCGTATTTTGCGGTGTAGATGCCGCTGAGGGCCAGACAACCATCGAAAAGATAGGGGAACCGCAGGTAGAGGTTGACGGCATGGGTCGCGCCCAGGCTGCAGCCAAAGGCGATCACGCCGGGGAGACCGTCCCAGCCGTTGCGCTCCTTGGCGATATACTGGATCTTGGGCACAACTTCCTCCACGATGTAGCGGATCCACTGCTCATAGCGGCGGATCCGCCAGTAGGGATCGCCGTTGGTGTCGGACCAGGTCTCCTGATCGATGGTGTCGATGGAGATGACCATAATCTGCCCGGATTCGATCCACGGTGCCAGCGTACCGGCCATGTGGAAGTCCTCAAAGTCGAAGAAACGGCCATCCTGACAGGGAATAAAGAGCATGGGGCGGCCTGCGTGGCCGTAGACCTTGCACTCCATCTCCCGGCCCAGTGCGGGGCTGTAATCCTTGAAGTATTGTGTTTCCATGTAGTTCCCTCCTCTATAAAAAACCTCTCAGGCGCTCCGCGCCTCTCCTACCAGGAGAGGTGGCATCCCGAAGGAATGACGGAGAGGTTCAATCCAACTCGTACATCAAAGTATGGAACACGAACGGCAGCTGCTTTTCCCAGCTGGCTTCGCTGTGGGTGCCGCCGGGCACCAGGCGGCTGGTCAGGTGGATGCCCCGGACCATGATCTTGCTGCACATCTCGGCAAATTCCCTGCGCATCCCCTCGTGGCTGCCCATCTCCTGGGAACCGTAGTCCATGTAGAGCACCGTGCCGGGCTCCAGCTTTGCGCGGCCCACCAGACCGCTGAGCTTTTCAGGAGACACCCAGATCGACGGCGACAGGGCTGCCGCGCGGCTGAAGGTATCGTTATACTGCAGCAGAGCATACAGGCTCATCAGGCCGCCCATGGAACTGCCGCCGATGAACGTGTGCTCCCGGTCCGGCAGGGTGCGGAAATTGTGGTCAATGAAGGGCTTGAACCGGTGGATGAACCAGCTCATGGTCGCCTGCCCCTTGCCGTCAAAGTGGCCATAGGTCGGGTCATCGAAGCGGTAGGGCGAATACTCCACAAGGCGCTCGTTGTTGGGGCCTGCATTGCACTCCACTGCCGCCACGATGAGCGGGGTATCGGTATAGTCCAGATAATCCGCCACGCCCCAGCTCTTGCCGTAGGTGGCATCCGCATCAAAGAACACATTCTGGCCGTCGAACATATACAGCACCGGATACCGGCGCTCCGGGTCGGCTTCGTACATGGTGGGTAGGTAGACATACACCCGGCGCTGCTCCACGCCGTTCACCGCAGGATAGCTGACGCTCCATTTTTTGACCATATTCCAGTTCCCTCTCGTTTCTGTTTTTCTGCACATAGTCTAGCACTGTGCAGGCGGAAAAGCAATCGGGGAACAAAACCTATGATACGGCAAACGCCGCCCGGCGGCATTCCCACCCGGCGGCGTTTGCAAAAATTCTGAACAGAGAGAAGCGCGGGAAGGATCAATACTTCTTCTCAACCGGAACGATCCAGCCCTTGGTATCGGGGATCTTGCCCCACTGCATCCCGGTCATGGTGTCGTACAGCTTCTGGGTCACAGGGCCGATCTTGCCATCGCCAATGTAGGCGTGCTCGCCCTTCCAGACCAGCTCCTTGACAGGGGAGACGACTGCGGCGGTACCAGTGCCGAAGACCTCTTCCAGCTTGCCCTCGCGGGCGGCCTGCATGATGTCCGCAATGGCCAGCTTGCCCTCGATGACATCATAGCCCCAATCCTTCAGCAGCTCGATGCAGCTGCGGCGGGTAACGCCGGGCAGAACGGTGCCGACGGTTGCAGCGGTGTAGACCTTGCCGTCGATCTTGAACATGATGTTCATGCTGCCGACTTCCTCAACGTACTTCTTCTCCACGCCATCCAGCCACAGCACCTGTGCGTAGCCCTGCTCCTCGGCCAGCTCACCGGCCTTGATGGAAGCAGCGTAGTTGCCGCCGCACTTGGTGAAGCCGGTCAGACCGGGGGCGGCACGGATGTATTCATCCTCAACGTAGATGCGGACGGGGTTGATGCCCTCGGCGTAGTAAGCGCCGGAGGGAGCACAGATGATGCAGAAGATATAGTGCTTGGAAGCGTGCACGCCCAGACCCACATCGTTTGCAAAAACGAAGGGACGGATGTACAGGGAAGCACCATCGGTATGGGGCACCCAGTCGCGCTCCACGTCCACCAGAGCCTCAACAGCCTGCACAAAATCCTCTTCCGGGATCTTGGGGATGCACAGACGGTCGGCGGAATCCTGGAAACGCTTTGCGTTGCAATCAGGGCGGAACAGCTGAATGGTGTCATCCGCGGTGCGGTAAGCCTTCATGCCCTCAAAGATCTCCTGCGCATAGTGGAACACCACCGTGGCCGGGTCCAGCGGGAAGGGTGCATAGGGGACGATGCGGGCATCGTGCCAGCCCTCGCCCTCGGTATAATCCATCACAAACATGTGGTCGGTAAATTTCTTGCCGAAGCCCAGTTTGGTCTCGTCCTGAGGCTTCTCCTTGGGAGAAGTGGTACGAGTGATCTTGATATCCAACATGATATATTTCCCTCTTTTCTGATCTCACACAGCAGATTTTGCGCGGCACGCGCCCGCACCTGAAATGCCGAATGTTGTTTTCTATTATAGTAGCATGAGCCGGATTTGCAAGGAAACGCAAAATCTTTCATGTTTGGGGGCTGTAAGTTGTCGCAAATTGTGATAAAATGAAAACATAAGCCCTCTCAGTCAACGCCGATGGCGTTGCCAGCTCCCCCAAAGGGGGAGCCCATTGCGGCTTTTAGATTTTGGTTTTGCGAAAACCTTTCCCAAGAGGCAAAACAGCCTCTCCCTTCGGGAGGGTGGCATTGCGAAGCAATGACGGAGAGGGTTATAATAAAAGGAGTTCTACCATGATCAACGGCGTGATTTTTGATATGGACGGCCTGATGTTCGACACCGAGCGGATGTGGGCCACTTTCTGGAAACCGGCACTGGCGGCGCTGGGTCTGGAGTACAAGGAAGGCCTTGCCGAGGCTGAACGCGGCACAGCAGGCGAAACTTCCCGTAACATCGTGCGGCAGTTCTACGGAGAGGACTGCGATGCCAACGCCATCATCGACAGCCTGCACCGGGTGGCCGATGAGGAGTTCCAGAAACCGGTGCCCAAAAAGCCGGGGCTGGACGAGCTGCTGGCCTGGCTGGATGCCAACCACATCCCCATGGCAGTGGCCTCCTCCAGCCGGGTCCATGTCATCGAGGGCAACCTGAACAACTGGGGGCTGACCCACTACTTCAAGGCGCTGGTATCCGGCCAGCAGGTCAAACACTCCAAGCCCGACCCGGAGATCTTCCTGCTGGCGGCGGAAAAGCTGGGCACCGCCCCCGCCCACACGCTGGTGCTGGAGGACAGCTACAACGGTGTCCGCGCCGGTGCCGCCGGGGGCTTTGTCACCGTCATGGTGCCCGATCTGCTCCCCGCCGACGATGAAATGCGCGGCCTGTATACCATGGAATGCACTAGCCTGAACGAGGTGCTGGCCAAGCTGAAAACGGGAGAATTATAATTGAGGGAAAGCTCCGCAAAAGAGTTCCCTGTTCCGGTGTTTTATTGTCTCCCGTGTTATGTTATAATAAAAGAAAAGAAAAAAGGAGACATCCCCCATGAAAATCGCAATCCCTTATGAAAGCGGTATGGTATTCCAACACTTCGGCCACACGGCAGAGTTCAAGTTCTACGAGGTCGAAAACGGACAGGTGACGGCCAGCGAGGTCGTTTCCACCAACGGGCAGGGCCACGGCGCACTGGTGGGCTTTCTGGCCCAGCACAATGCCAATGTGGTGTTCTGCGGCGGCATCGGCCCCGGGGCACAGAATGCCCTTGCACAGGCAGGCATCCAGCTGTTCGGCGGAATCAGCGGCCCGGCAGACGCGGCAGTAGCAGATTATCTGGCCGGAAAGCTCCGCTTTGACCCCAACGCCCATTGCGACCACCACGACCACGACGAGGGCCACCATTGCGGTGAGCATCACTGCGGCGGGCACTCCTGCGGCCAGTAACCCATAATATCACAAAACCCCGGAGCGATGCATCACAGCAAACGTTCCGGGGTTATTTTATGCCTTAGAAGAACCGGCAGAAGCCAGGGCAGTGCCGTGAGCGCTCGGCCTCATCTCGACAGCATTTTATTGGGACACAAAAGAGATACTCTCGGTCTGCTTCGATGCGGCCGGGCGGGGCGGATCTGCTTTGGTCAGCATCTGCTGGAATTTCCGCGCCGCCGTGTTCAGCGGGCGGTGGCGGTCGTAAACAAGGCAGATCGAACGGGTCGGGATGATCTCCTGCAGATGGATCTGCACCAGCTCGCCACGCTCCAGGCTATCCCTCGCCATGGGTTCCGGCACAAAGGCAAGGCCCAGCTCGCTTTTGACCAGCGTGAGCATCTGGTCGGTGGTGGCAGCTTCCGTATCCGGCTTGAGGACCGCGCCGTGATCCAGGAAGAACTGCCGGTACAGGCTGCGGGTCACGCTCTCGTCGCTGAGGGAGATGAGGGGATAGCTGCGCAGCTCTTTCAGGGTCAGGCTCTGACTTGCCAGCGCGGTGAAGGTCCTGCCACCCACCAGCACCTCGTAAAACGGCTTCAGCTCCACCATTTTCAGCCCCGACTCGATCTCCGCCGGGGTGCTCACAATGGCAAAATCCACCTCGCCGTTCTTCACGGCCTGCACCGCCTGCGGGGTGGAGTGGTTCGAGATGCGCAGCCGGATGCCGGGATATTCGGTATGGAAATCCCGCAGCTTTTTGGAAAGATAAATGTTGAGCGCCGTCTCGGTGGCGCTGATGCTGATGGTTCCGTGCTCCAGCGTGGCACTGGCGCTCAGCTCCTCCTCGGCATCCTGGATCTGCACCGCCGCCGAAGCGATGCGGGAGTAGAGCATCTCGCCCTCCGGTGTCAGGGTCACACCCCGGTTGGAGCGGATGAACAGCACGCAGTTCAGCTGGCTTTCCAGTCGGTTCATCGAGTGGGTGATATTGGGCTGGTTGTTGCCCAGAACCCGCGCGGCCTTGGTAAAGTTCTGATACTTCGCCACATAATAGAAGATCTTGTAATACTCCCAATCCACATACATGATATGCCCGCCTCCTCCATGTAAAAATCGCATTGCTGCCTTGTGCAGAATACTTTTTGCACATTCTATTCCTGCCCGTATCATAACAACTGCAATCGAAAATTGCAAGAGGAAATTGAAAAATAGTACACCTATCAGGACGAGTACGGCAAGAGCTGCGACAAATGGGAGAGCTTTCCCACCAAGGAGGAGGCGGTGAAACGCCAGAAGCAGATCGAGCACGAGCTGGCGACCGGCAATTTCCTGATCCCGTCCACCGTGACGGTAGCAGAGTTCCTGATGGACTGGCTGCCCAAGCAGTGCAGCAAGCACAAATGGGCACCCAAGACCTACCAGTCCAATCTGGCCCTCATCCAGAACCTCATCATCCCCTATATCGGGGAGATGCAGATGCAGAAGCTGCGGCCTTAGCACATCGAAGCCCTGTACGACACCCTGAGCAAGACCCCTTGCGGACAATATGTGGGCGGCAAGCGGCGAGACCTTTCGCCCAAGCAGCAAAAGCGCACCCTCTCCGGCACTACCCTCCATGAGGTCCATCAGCTTCTGCACAATTCCTTTCTGCTGGCGGTGGAGTGGGGCAAGAAGTTTGAAAGCGGCTTCTATGCCAAGCCCGACACCCCCAGCCCGCAGGCTGTACCCGCCGCTGGCGAACCCACCATCTCCATGACAGCTCTTTTGGAATTGCTCAAGGATGCCGACCCGGAAATGAAGGTAAAGCTGCGCCTGGCCCTGCTCACCTGATGCAAAAAAAGGGCACTGATTGCAATGCAATACAGCGCCCTACATAATCGGACATGGAAAACACCGACCGTGCAAAAACCGTGCAGAAACCGTGCACCCATGGCTTACAAAACAAAAAAGCCATGAAATCTTTCGATTTCACGGCATTTTCTGGTGCAGTAAAGCAATCTAAATCCGAACCATTTCCCTCGGATGCAATTTCTGACGCTTCTCCAAAGGTGACGGTCTGTGTTCCTTCTTTATAATTGAAGGTTATCAAAACCTTATCATCATACAGGTAAATCGCATTGATGAAGGTATCCACCAGTGCCTGCCGCTGGTCTTTCAGGCTCATATCCAGCTTGCGGAACCGCAGCAGCCAGAACCGGATGAACTCCTCCGTGACCTTGGGCTTTGCCAGCTTCTCTTCTGCAATGCGGGCTTCAAGCTCACGCTTGGTTTCTTCCAGCTGCTCCAACCGCTCCTTGGTGGAACTGGTCAGGATTCCAACCTGAATCGCATTGAGCATATTCTGGATACCCGATTCCGCATCTCGAAGCTGCTTTTCATAAAGGGGAATGTTGGTGTTTTCCTTATTTTGCAGTTCCATCACCTTGGCGATGATGGACTCCATAGCGGCATCGTCTTTCACAAGCTGCATGGTCTGGTTGACCACCAGATCTTCCAGCCACTGTTTGCGGACGGTCTTTTTCTTGCAGCCCTTGTGCTTTTTGGCAGTGGCACATTTATAGTAGCGGTGGACTTCACCCGTCCGGCTTGTGCCGCTTTCGCCAAACATCAACGCCCCACAGTAGCCGCAGAACAGCTTGGTGGTGAGCAGGTAGTCATCCTCTGCCTTTCTACGGGCAGGGGCTTTCTTGTTTTTGGCGATTTTCTCCTGCACATCCTCAAACAGTTCCAGCGGAATGATGGGCGGGATAGCATCCGGTACGACCACATCCCGGAATTTCAGTTCTCCGATGTACCGCCGGTTTTTGAGCATATGTTCGACGCTGTTATAGGTAAACGCACCGCCCACCGGGTTCTTGATGCCGTTTTCGTTCAGCCAGTCCCGGATCTCCTTCATGGTGGAGCCTTCATTGTACTTCCTGAACGATTCCAGCACAAAAGGAGAGGTGAGAGGGTCAATATGGAACTTCCTCTCAGAATCCAGCGTGTAGCCAAAAGTTCCACGTCCACCGTTGCAGCGTCCTTTCAGGATGTTCTCGGTCTGTCCACGCACGACCTTCTCGGCAAGGTCAGCGGAATAATACTCGGCATAACCTTCCAGCACCGATTCCAGAATGATGCCCTCCGGCCCCTCGGAGATGATCTCGGTGGCAGACATGAGC
Organism: Faecalibacterium sp. Marseille-Q0746; assembly: GCF_017377595.1. NCBI lineage: Bacteria > Bacillati > Bacillota > Clostridia > Eubacteriales > Oscillospiraceae > Faecalibacterium > Faecalibacterium sp. Marseille-Q0746. The sequence continues at coordinate 137,018 of NZ_JAFREI010000004.1, forward strand.
TTGACACCATTCTTCTTCAGCTGGGTCTTGTACCGGGCACTGTCGTAGCGGTTCCGGGCAAAACGGTCAAGCTTCCAGACCAGCACAATGTCAAACAGCTTTTTGTCGCTGTCTTTTATCATCTGCTGAAACTCCGGGCGGTTGTCCGTTTTGGCAGAGATGGCACGGTCAATGTAGTGCTTGACGATGGTGATGCCATTCTTTTCCGCATAGGCAGTGCATTCACGAATCTGGCCTTCAATGGATTCTTCGCGCTGGTTATCCGATGAATAGCGGGCATAGATCACGGCGGTCATGGCAAGCACCTCCATTTTATACGTCATTGAACGGTAATACGTTCATTAAAGCAATGTTTCGTATAATGTATATACCACAGTTTTGCCCTGATTGCAAGCCCAATGATTTATTTTCATGATTCCAACAGACAAATTGTCTTAAGATTATATTCCGAGCAAAATGTGAAGTCCAAGCCCGGCCACGCCGCACAGGCACATGGTCAGGATGGGATTCCACTTGAGCTTCCGTAGCACAAAAAATGCCGATGCAAAACTGCCGATGCCGATCCAGTCTACGTTGGCAAGCGTCTTTGCACTCTCTCCGAACACCACCATAGACAGTATAGAAAGACCTGCACCAAAGATAAGTGCTACAATGACCGGACGCAGGCAGGCCAGAACACTTTGCAGCAGAGAAATATCCTTGTATTTACGATAGATGTAGGATAGAAGTGAAACAAAGAACAGCGCCGGTGTAATGCAACCTAGTGTTGCAATGATGGCTCCGGGTACCTGCGCGATACGCAAACCAACAAAAGTTGCCGAGTTGACCGCAATGGGACCAGGGGTCATTTCTGCAATCGTGATGAGGTCAGTAAACTCCTGCATCGTCAGCCAGCCATGTTGTTCCACCACTTGGCTCTGGATCAGCGGCATGGCCGCATAGCCGCCGCCTACGCTGAACATACCCACCTGCAAAAAGCTGAGAAAAAGCTGTAAGTAGATCATTTTGCACCACCTTTTTTCCACTGGACCAGAGCCAGCACCACGCCGAATACTGCAGCGGCAAGGATGACCACCACCACATTGACATCAAACACCGTATTTGCGACAAACGCTGCGACCATCAGGACAATATACACCCATGAGCGGGTCTTCAGCACCTTGCCGCCGAGGTCGAATACAACATCCAGAATGACCGCCGCCACACCAGCCTGCATTCCCTTGAGTAACAACGCGATATAGCGATTGGTGGCAAAAGCATTGTAGAACACAGAAATGACTGAAAGAATGACCATAGGTGGGATGATGGTGCCCAACACTGCCACGATCATTCCAATCAAGCCTTCTACCTGCCAGCCTACCAGAATTGCAGCATTGACCGCGATTGCGCCCGGAGAGGACTGCGCCAACGCTGTCATATCCAGCATTTCCTGTTCATCGATCCAGTGCAGCTCATCTACAAATTTTTTCTTCATAAAGGTCACGATGACAAAGCCGCCGCCGAAGGTAAAGCTGCTAATGTACAGCGTACTCAAAAACAGCTTCCAAAGCCGTGCTAACCGTGTACCGTATGTTTTATTTTCATCCATACAAGTTTTCTTCTCCTTTTTTGATTTTCGGACAACTATATTTGTTTTCTTACTATTTCAAACAGCTTTTAACTGTTACTGCTTGCGAAAGCCCGTATTTTCCGGTATCCTTGTTTTAAGAACTGCGAAGCACGGAGGGAATCTCTATGAAACATAATACATTTCTCGTCAAGCCAGCGTCCAGCCTGTGCAATCTGCGTTGCCGGTACTGCTTTTATGACGATGTTTCCAACAGCCGAGCCTGCAAAAATATGGGACTGCTTTCCCATGAAATGGCAGGAGAACTGGTTGAAAAGGCTTTTGCAGCCACAGAGGAAGGCGGCAGCGTCCATTTTCTGTTTCAGGGCGGCGAACCGACTCTTGCCGGGTTGGATTTCTTCCGGTTCTTTCTGGAAACGGAGCGTTCCATGCAGCGCAATATCTCTGTGTTCCACAGCATCCAGACCAATGGCATTTGTCTGGATGAAGAGTGGGCTTCCTTTTTCAAAGCCAACTCTTTCCTCGTAGGCCTCTCTCTGGACGGCACACAGGAGAACCATGATCTCTATCGGCTGGACGCAGCTGGGCAGGGCACATGGGATAAAGTAACTCATGCGCTTGCGCTGCTGGATGCCTACAGGGTCGAAACGAATCTGCTCTGTGTTGTAACCGGACAGCTGGCCAGAAAGCCGCAGCGAGCCTTCAAAAGCCTCTGCGAGTTGGGACAGCACAATCTGCAATTCATCCCATGTCTTGACCCACTTGATACGATTGGAGGGCAGGCATATTCTCTAACGCCGGAACTTTATGGTCGTTTTCTGTGCGGCGTCTTTGATACTTGGTATCAGCAGCTGCAACGAGGCAATTATATCAGCGTTCGCAATTTTGAGGACTATCTGCGTATCCTGCTGGGAATGCCGCCTACCTCCTGCGCTTCCTCCGGTTCCTGTGGACATTATCTTACCGTAGAAGGTGACGGAAGCCTTTATCCCTGTGACTTTTATGTTCTGGATGAGTGGAAGCTGGGAAATCTGAGCCACTGTACCGTTGAAGATGCGCTTGATTCTCCCACAAGCCAGACATTTCTGGCACAGGGCCGCAAACGCCCGGCGGAATGCGCAGCATGTGCTTATCAGCTGCTCTGCCGGGGCGGATGCAAGCGAGATTGGGATGCCTCTGGAAGCAACCGCTTTTGCGCAGCGTATAAGCAGTTCTTTGCCTATGTGCTTCCGCGCCTGCATACTGCTGCACATTTTCTGGCACAACAAAACCGGTAAAGAGATTCTCCCGGAGAGCAGTACTGCCTCCGGGAGAATCTTTATTTTACCTTTTTGAGCTTCCGGATGGAATGGCCATCGTAGAGGATGGGCTTCATGACATAAGTGTAGTTCCGGTCATCGCATTCGCCGGTGGAAATCATCTCCATAAGCCGCAGCGCAAGCTGACGTCCCATCTCGAAGCCTTGCTCCACGGAGCAGGTAACATCCTCCTGCCGATAAGTTTCTTCGGAATAATCAAAACAGACCAGCGAATAATCTTCGGGTACAGTCTTCCCCATTTTCTGCAGGGTTTTCATGACCAGCCGATAGATGATGTAGTTGCAGCAGACGATAGCGGTGCATTTAGGGATGCTCTTCAGAAATCTTTCAATGGAACGGACATAGCTTTCGTTGTGGGCTTCGTCCGAAATACACCACTTGATGTAATCATCGTTCAGTTCCAAACCACGATTTCGCATCGCTTCCGCCATGCCTTGAAACTTTTCTACGCTCTGGTAGTTGTCGTACACGAAGATGCCTGCAATGTGGCTGTGTCCGGCATCCATCAGGCGTTCTATCAGCTGATGGGCACATTCGATATCATTGATCGTTACGCGGGGGCAGCGCAAGTTCCGATAGAAGTTGTTGTAGAATATCACCGGGATCTTACGTCGGTAAAGCTCCTTGTAGCAGTCAAGATTTGGGCTGAGGATGCTCGATTTGACACCATCCACGATGAAACCGTGAAAATTCTGATGTACCACAGTCTCCAGACAGCGGCGTTCGTTGCAGAATTTGTTATCGGTCAGAAATACATGGAGGTCTACCTGCTCCTGCGTCAGGACACTGCGAACCCCTTCGATTAATCCCGAATTTGCACTCGTATCCTGACCTTGCAAAACAAGGCCGATCTTATAAAGTGCATCCTCGGTGTTCAAATCGCGCGTCATCACCTTTTCCCGGTGGAAATAGGTGCCGCTCCCTTTGACTTTGTACACGATTCCTTCATTCACCAATCGGTCAATGGCAACTCGAATCGTTTCCCGGCTGACGCCCAGCTTTCGGCAGAGTGCATTTTCCGAGGGCAGTCGTTGATTTCCAGAAAACTTGTTTTCGTCGATATAAGCCAGAAGCCAACGATATACCTGAGCAGATTTTTTCTCAGCAGCCGAGAGCATGGGCAAACGCTCCTTTTCAGTCGGTGATGGTGGGGCGGGTGCCTTCTGCGTGCTGTATCCAGTTCAGCAAGCGCTCACGAAGCTCCGCTTTGACGTCGGCGTATGCAGGATCTGCGACAACATTGTTCAGCTGCCACGGGTCTTTCTGCATATCATAGAGGAAGTCGTCCGCATACACATCAGATGCCGCAGCCTCGCCGCCATTGACACCGGGGGCATAGACAGAGTACATATAATCTGCCGTGCGGATGCAGCGGCCGCAGCGGCTCTCCGAGATTTGGGCGTAGACCTCATTAGCTCTATTATGATTTTTCTTTTCCACAACGTCAAGCAGATTTTCGCCGATCATCTTGTCGCCGACATCCACGCCTGCCAAAGCCAACAGAGTCTTGGGGATGCTCTCGGTGCTGACCAGCTCGGTGACTTCCTTGCCGCCCTTGAACGGGCCGCCGCAGATGACCAGCGGCACATGCAGGCAGCCGTCGTGGCACGAGCGCTTATAGTCATCGTATCCGTTCAGATGGGCGTCGCGGTTGCGGGTCTTGAAATGAGAGCCATGGTCGGAAGCGTAAAGGATAACAGTATTCTCATACAGACCCTTTTCTTTCAGTTTTTCCACCAGCTTGCCGAGGTTCTCGTCGAGGCTTGCGCACTGTCCCAGATAATCCGGATACTCTTCTGCTGCATTGCCGCCCAGAGCCTTCAAGTCTTCGGGGAGGACAAAATCCGCAAATCGCTGCTTCGAGCCGTTGGGGCCTTCGTAGTGGTTGTGGTCATTCTGATGGTGCGGCTCAATTTGGGATACGGTCATGAAGAAGGGCTTTTCGCCGGTGTACTGGTCGAGGTAGTCCAGCGCGAACTGGTTGATGCAGTCAGCACGGTAGCCCTTAAAATCGATGCGGTTGTTGTTCTCGTCGAACACATAGCCGTCGTAGCCGTGGGAGGTAAATTCCAGCACATCGGCTGCACGCCAGTAGCCGGTGTAGCCGCCGCGCAACTCCAACGGAACGGCTGTAATGGTATGGTCAATGGTCGGCTTCTTTTCCAGCTCGCCATCCGAGGCCAGATGCCACTTGCCGACATAGGCAGTTTCGTAGCCGGCATCTTTTTCCATATACTCGCCCAGAGTCTTGATATTCGAGGGCAGCATCAGGTTATTGCGGAAACAGCCTGTCTCAGTGGGGTATTTTCCGGTCTGGAATAGGGCGCGGCAAGGGCCGCACACCGGCTGGGGAGAGAAAGCATTGTCAAATTTTACGCCCTCCTCTGCCAGCTTGTCCAGATTGGGTGTGACGTTGAGCGGCTGGCCGAAGCAGCCGCAGGTATCCCAGCGCTGCTGGTCACTGAAGTAGAAAATAATGTTATATGCCACGGTCTTTACCTCCTTTTACTGTTCCACTTTCGCGTTCTTCGTTTCCTTCATCTTGCCGCGCAGGATGCCGATGATAACCACCACGATTAGCGCGATAAAAATCCAGCAATACACACTGCTGAAGAAGATTTTGGGACTTCCATCCGAGATGAGCAGGGCGCGGCGGAAGTTCGTCTCGGTCATATTGCCCAGCACCATGCCCAGCAGCACAGGGACAGCGGGCAGCTCCAGCTTGCGCATGAACCACGCCATCACGCCGAACACCAGCGCAACGCTCAAATCAAAATAGCTGCTGTTCACCGAGTAAGCACCGGCGAAACAGAAAATCACGATGATGGGGGTCAAGATCTGCTGAGGGATGGAGACGACCTTTGCAAACAGGCTAGTCAGGTATTTGCCCTGCAGGAACATGAAGATGTTCACGAGGATAAGGCCCAGCATGATGGCATACATGATAGCGCCGTCGGTGGTGAACAGCGAGAGACCGGGGTTCAGGCCATTTATCATCAGGGCCGACAACATGATGGCCACGCAGCCGTCGCCGGGGATGCCCAGCGTCAGCAAGGGAATCAGGGTCGCGCCACAGACGGCATTGTTGGCAGACTCAGCAGCCGCAACGCCCTCCACAGAACCGTGGCCGAATTCCTCGGGATGCTTGGACAGGTTCTTCGCAGTGTTGTAGGAGAACCACGAGGCCTCCGACGCACCCGTGCCAGGTACGATACCAACACAGGAACCGATGATAGAACCCATCAGCACTGGTCGGAACATCCGCTTGTATTCATCTTTTGTGATTTTGCCGTCATCATTGCCGATTTTTCCGGCGTGAAGGTTCAACTCATTCCGCTTCAGCTCTGCCTTGCCAATGATTTCCACCAGTGCGAACAAACCGATGAGGGTAACGGCAAGGTCAAGACCCAGATACAGACGGGGAATACCAAATGTAAAGCGGTCATAGCTGGTCATGGGGTCTGCGCCCACACAGGAAATAAGCAAACCAAGGCAGGCGGCGATGATGCCCTTGACAAGGCTCTTACCAGAAACGCCTGCAATAATCGTCATGCCGAACAGGCAGACCATAAAGTACTCCGCCGTGCCGAGCTGTGCCGAAATTTTTGCGACCTGAGGGCCGAGGAAGAGCAGCACCAGCGCAGAGAAGATACCGCCAAAGGTAGATGCATAAAGTGCAATTTTCAACGCCGCCTTAGTGCGGCCCATTTTGGACAGCGGATAGCCGTCCAGCATAGTAGCCGCCGCGTGGGGCGTACCCGGCGTGTTGATAAGGATAGCCGATACCGATCCACCATAGCCACCTGCGCAGTAAATGCCCAACAGGAACATCATGCCGGGAATCGCACGCATGGTATAAGTGACAGGCAGGAATAGGATGATGCAGAGGATAACACTTAATCCCGGGATGGCCGCGAACACGCAGCCAATAAAGACGCCGAGGTTTATCCAGATGATATTTTCGAGGGTGAAAAGCAGCCCGGAGGCCGGGCCGATAAAGTCAAACAAACCCATATTCTGCCTCCTCAGAAACTAACATTCAGCACAAAGTGGAACACGACCCAGATCAGCACAGCCATTGAAACTGTGATGGCATAGTAAAGGGGTTTCTTGCAGCGGAAAAAGACCAGAAATGCCAGTGCGCAGAATACAGCGCCCACAACAAACAGATCCGTGACCTCTGCCAGCAGATAAGTGACCACCAGAATGAGGACGATGACGAGTGCTTTTGTTTCCACCAAAAGATTCAGCGTTTTAGTTTTGGTCGGGCGGTGCATCACCATGTTGTATGCCTCGCGGCCCACCAGAAGGGCGCTCATGGCCAGCATGAGCCAAATCAGCATCGTCGGGAAAGCGCGGCCATTCACAACGTCTTTTTCCGAGATCTGCACCTGCTGCGGCATGATGAGCAGCAGCACGATGCCAATGACCAGAAACAGAATGCCGCAAATCAGGTCTACCGGGTACTCGATGTTCTTCTGTTCGAGCTTTGCGCCCCATTCATCCAGTTTTGCTTCGGCACGTTCTATCAGATTTTTCACTTGTTTCAACTCCTTTTGGAAACATAAAAGCAGGGAGAAGGGGATGTCCCCGTTCCCCCTGCTTCAGCTTTTTGTCGCTATGAGGGCTTTTTATCAGCCTGCCACGATGTCCTTATACTGCTCGACGATGCTCTTGACGTTCTCAATGTGAGCCTTCACATCGTCCTCGGTCATGGTATCGACTTCCAGCAGCATGGTGTCGTTCAGCCACTCGACCATCTCATCATCGGCGAGGATCTTATCATACAGCTCTTTCAGCTCGGCAACCTTTGCGGCGTCAGTACCTTTGCGAGCCATGACGAAGCAGCGGTTGCGGAAGTAGGGGTAGCCCTTGGAGCCAACGCCCTCAACGCCTGCGAAGGGGCCGTTTTCGATAGCCTTGTCATCGAATGCGCAAACCACATCAACGCCGCCCTGCTGGTAGGTCTCAAGAATCTGAGACTGGTGAGAGACCGCGAAGTTCGTTTCACCCTTAGCTACAGCCTGTGCAGCCTCCGCAGCGGACTGGTACGGAGTCAGTTTCAGCTGGTCGCCGGCACCCATAGAGCCGAACAGAGCCGCTGCCAGGAAAGCCTCGGAGCCGGTAGCGCCGTTAACGGCCACGGATACGGGGTTGCCTGCCTTGACATAGGCCTCCAGATCGTCCAGATTCTTGAGGTTCAGTGAAGAATCAGCGGACAGGACGAAGACGGAGGAGTACAAGTTCTCCACGAACTCAAAATCGTCGTAGCTGAACTGCAGCTTGGCCGGATCCAGAGTCTCGGTAATGGCGAACAGACCCTCACCGGCGAAGACCAGTTCCTTATCATTTGCCTTAGTACTGGACACCCAAGTGTTGACAGTAGCAGCATCGCCCTTGACGGCTTCAGCAACCAGTGTGATTTTATTATCAGAATAATCAGGGGACTTGGCAGCAGCCTTTTGGCTGACCATCGCTGCTACACCAGACGGTGCCCACGGGCAGGTAACTTTCCAGCTCTCCTGTTTGCTTCCGCAGCCGGTAAGCATCGACAAAGCAAGGACACCGGCGGTGACCAACGCCGCAATACGCTTTTTCATCATTTTACTCTCCTTTTTTGTTTTGCCTTTTCGTGTGGTAGCAAGCACTTCACCGTGCTTTTGTTACCAACAAGATAACATTTCAAGCAATTTCAAGTCAACAAATTTTTTTATTTTATAAAAAAAGTTGTCTGGTAAAAGAGCTAAATGACCACATCTGTATTTTGCTGTAGAAAACTTATTGTGCACATTGCACATCCGCTTGAATCATCTTTGTGCAGCTTAAATTCTTTCATGATGTAAAGTGTATCATATTCATAATAGAAGTCTTACTATTGTCTCCATTCATAAATAATTTCTTCGGAATCATCTTGACGTACCCTACGAACCATGATATTCTCTATCACAAATCCCACTGAACTTGTAGATTGATTGCAAATCTTCTGCAAAAGTGGTTGGTTATCACCGTGAGCCCCACCACTTCAGTGAGGAAAAATCCACGAAAGAAGCTACCGCCCCGCAACACACCCGATTCATTTTGCCGACGATTCACCCGACAAAATCATCGCTGCGCTGCGTGGGCGGTATTTTTCTTTTACGGGAGCTGCACATTGAAAATTTCATGAGCCGACCGGACGTGATACTGCGCCACAACCTCACACTTTCTGTGGGCGAGCCGGACAACGCCGCTGCACAAACAGGGGCAGGAACTTCGTTCAGGTCAAACGGCGACCCCATTACATGAGCAGAATCACCTCTACTTATTTTTGCGTCTTAACAATTCGGAAATAACTGTCAGAAACGTGTTTTGAGCGAAGCGGTAGAGGGCAAGAACCGTCCCGTGGCCACAAATTTTCAATTCTTGAAAATGTTGTGTTCCATCGGGACTTCACTTCTACAATGCGTCTGCATTTCCGAAGTGATCTTGTTGGGGCGTGCCTGCCCCAAACCCTGCTCATAGTTCGCGCCTGATGGCGCGAACAAACGGCGTGTCGTGCTTACATAACTTCACCGAGGAGTTATCGAACAGACAGGAGGTACAATGACCGAAACGAATGTTCAACCGATTCCTAGCAATTCCCAGCACCACGACACGCCGAACAACAAAACGCACGTCATCAAGTTCCGTGTGACAGCGGAGGAAAAAACGTCACTGGAACTCACTTGCAAACTCCTAAATCTCTCCCTCTCCACTTTTATCCGCCGTGCCATCCACAACGTCAAGATCGAGAAAACAATCATCGTTGCCGGCGGCGGAGAAGAAACCCTCACCGCTGTTTCCACCCTGCTTGCCCAGTGCAGCAAGGTGGGCAGCAATCTCAACCAGCTTGCAAGGCACTTCAATTCCGGCGGTGCGGACACCGAGCAGATCCGGGCGAAACATCTCGGTGACAAGTTCGATAAGGTGGCAGTGCTTGCCACGTTGCAGGCAAACGCCGAACGCAAACCCAAGGCGCAGTTCAAGCAGGATACTATCGGGAAACTGATCGACATCCAGTCGAGGATGACCGAGGGCAAGGGCATTGGCTATAAGCGTTGGCTCACGAAACGCAACCTCAAAGCCATGGCACAGACCTTGATTCTCCTAGAAGAAAAGGGCTTGACTGACGAGGGCGCACTCGACCAGAGAATTACAGAGCTTGATACCAAGTTCCACGATTCGCTGGCGGTGGTGAAAGACCTCGAAGGTCGTATGAAAGCCAACAAAGAGCTGCGCTATCACGTCGCAGCCTACACCAGCACCAAGAGCGTTGCACAGCAGTTAAAAGCTGCAAAACGACCCGCAGCCTTTGAAGAACAGCACCGTGCAGAGCTGACAGCGCACCGGGCGGCAGCAGCCTATTTCAAGGCAAATGATATCACCAAGCTGCCCAGCCCGAAGAAACTGGAAGCCGAGTATGCGCAGCTGGCATCCGAAAAGGCGAAGTTCTACGAGCAGTACAAGGAAACCAAGGAAGAACTGCTCAAACTGAAAACCGCAAAGCAGAATGTTGCGTCCTTTTTCCGGGAGGAAGAACCGGCGCAGCAGGAGAGATAAAGGAGTGTGCGTATGATCAACCTGAAAATCGACCCGGAGTTTCAGTCCCAGATTCCCCCTCTGACCGATGATGAATTTAAGCAGCTTGAAGAAAATATCCTCAAAGAAGGCAAGCTGATTTCTCCTTTGATCGTTTGGAACAATACACTTGTTGACGGTCACAATCGTTATGCAATCCTCCAAAAGCACCCAGAGATTTATTTTTCCACCATGCCGCTCCCGTTTGAAAGCCGGGAAGAAGTTCTCGCTTGGATCTGCAAGAACCAGTTGGGGCGGCGAAACCTGAGCCCCGAACAGAAACGCTATCTGCTTGGGAAACAGTATGAAGCTGAAAAGAAAGCTGCAAAAATCTTTCGGGGTAATCAGTACACTTTAGCAAAGAAAAGTGGTGGTGATCACGGTGATAACCACCACTCTGGAAAGAAAACCTGTGACCGGATCGCAGAGGAAAACGGTGTCAGCCGTGCCTCCGTTCTCCGCGCCAGCCACTATACACGAGGCATCGACATCGCAGACAACCTCTCTCCCGGCATCAAGCAGAAAGTCTTTTCCGGCGAAGTGAAGTTTACCAACGAAGAAATGTCCAAACTCGTGCAGGCAAGTGCCGAGCATCGTTCAGATGTCCTTGCTCAAATCCTGCATCCAGAGGCATTGGAAGTGTTGGAATCTGCCAGCGCAGAATTTGAACCTGAAAAAGCAGAACCCGTTCCCATGCCCACACCACAAACAAAAGAATTCCGGTGCTATCATGTACCGGACGAGTTTATGAAGGTTTACCAATCCTTGAGCCGTGCGACCGAAACGATGAAAAACTCATGGAAGAAAACGCTCAAAAACAATCCCAGCTATTTCACTGACCCGGAAAAGCAAAAGGTTCTCCGCTTCGCAATGCAGAGGCCTGCTAACTACCTGACTGAAATCGAAACCTATCTGGAAAAGGCTCTTGCAGAAGCCCTTGAAGAAGAAAAGACCGCATAACAGCAGACATCTGTAAGCCATCAACGAGCCACCAGCCGCAAGAGCAGGGCGGAAAGCATCCGCGCCCTTGCGCCTGATAAAAATTGGAACTTTGATTTTCTCGCCCGAATTTGCCACGGTGGGACGATCAAAGGAGCGTGCGTTTGAACAAAAAGAAAAAGTCCACAAACACTTCCCCTTATCCCGATGAAATCATCGACCGTCTGGCACGGGCATTCTACCCGGCCATCCTTGCCTGCTGGAACAGCGAGGAAGGCCAGCGGGAGTTTGCCGTATGGCAGGCAGAACAGGCTCATCATGCAAACAACGAAAAACAGGAAGTTCCCACTTGCTGGGTATCCGTAAAACAGTTTTCGAAAAATGACACGGCAACTGCCTGTCAGGATTGGTTACGGAGTACCCGGCTAGGCCGAGGAAGCATCAAGTCCCATGTCCGCACCGTTAAGGTGTTGGGTA
>NZ_JAFREI010000050.1:0-1086 GCF_017377595.1 Faecalibacterium sp. Marseille-Q0746
TCTTCCTCCATGAGCTGCTCGAAAACTCGCTGTTCCTCTGCCGAGAGGTTATTCCATGCGGCTTCCAACTCCTGCTCGTTGGCTGCGTTGACGAAGGCTTCGATCTCTTTTTTCATGGTGCATCCTCCTTTGGCTGCGAAAAGCGGATTTTCAAAAAGTATGGGTTTTCGTGAGAGCAAGAATCGTCCCGTGGCCACAAATTTTCAATTCTTGAAAATTCTTGCCCTTTTGGGACAGCTTCTTGTTGGGGCGTGCCTGCCCCAAACCCTGCTTAGGAGTGAGTGCGATATACTAGGAATTTATTTATTGCTTGCATCGGTTTTGTCGTTTCCCTTTTTCTTACGAGACAAACCTAAACAAAGATGCGTCGAGCCAAGGCAAAGAAATGATGAACCAAGACACAACCATACAACAGCCATAGAATTATCATTTCCACTTATGAAGCTAATAAGTGAAGCCATATATAACAGAGCAGAAGCTGCATAGAATAAGATAGATTTCTTGGTTTCTTTTTTCATAAATAATCGCCTCCACAAATCGATTTGTTGAGTCAATTATACCACGTTCTTTATCGAAATTACACCCTCTACATGGGAGAACTTGGCCGATTTACTGCGTACGTGCGTACCCATCTTCCGTATACACGTATGCGGCGATTTGCCCGAAACGCACTCTATACAGCCGTTCCCCCTCGGAGAGCCCACTACACTTTGCAGACCACAGGGATGAAAGTGTCATAGTGGGTTATTACACTTCCGCAGAAGTGCCTTCTCCTCGCCGCAGACAGCCGGGTGTGCCTTTTGTGAGAGCTTTCTGTGCGGCGAATCTACATCGCCCACAGGCGATGTAAGCAGGGATTCCAAAGGGGCGCAGCACCCTTGGCACACGACTTTGGTACAAAGTCTAGTGTGTTACACCTTTCCAGAGGTGTATACGTTCCTGAAATGCAAAAAGCCCCATACCCAACACCTTAACGGTGCGGACATGGGACTTGATGCTTCCTCGGCCTAGCCGGGTACTCCGTAACCAATCCTGACAGGCAGTTGCCGTGTCATTTTTCGAAAACTGTTTTACGGATACCCAGCA
>NZ_JAFREI010000051.1:0-1024 GCF_017377595.1 Faecalibacterium sp. Marseille-Q0746
TTCAAAGATGTGTACGGCTGGGGTTCTTCCACCATCTGCAACATTCTTGAAAAGCGTGAATATCTGGGACACACCATCAACTTCAAGACCCGAAAGCACTTCAAGGACAAGAAAAGCCATTATGTCCCGGAGGACGAATGGACAATTTTCGAGAATACCCATGAAGCTATCATTGACCAGCAGACCTTTGACCTTGTGCAGAAAATCCGTGGGAATGTCAGACGCTACCCGGACGGCTGGGGCGAAGCAGCTCCCCTCACAGGCTTGCTTTATTGTGCCGATTGCGGCGGCAAGATGTATGTCCACCGTACCAACAACGGCAAGCGTATTTCTCAATATACCTGTTCCCAATACAGCAAAGTCCCAGTTGGAAAGCTCTGCACGACACAGCACCGTATCAATGAAGATGTGGTACTGTCCCTTGTTTCCGAAATGCTCAAAGCTATTGCCGAGTATGCGAAGCATGACAGAGCCGAGTTTGTCCGAGTGGTGCAGGAAGCGCAGTCCAGCCAGCAGACGGCAGAGGTCAAGAAACAGCGGACACGCCTTGCCACCGCAAAGCAAAGAGTTTCCGAGCTGGAAGTCCTGCTCTGCAAAATCTATGAGGACAACATTTTAGGAAAGCTGTCTGACAGCAGATATGCCACTCTGGACGCTCAATATGAAAAGGAGCAGACCGAGCTTACCGCTGAAATCTCTGTTCTGGAAAAGGCTATCAAGAGCTACGAGAAGCACGAAAAGGACGCTGACCGTTTTATCGCTCTGATTGACAAGTATGAGAACTTCGACAAGCTGACGATTGCCATGCTCAATGAGTTTATTGAGAAAATCCTTGTGCATGAGCGTGACCGCAAGGGCAGTATTCAGACCACACAGGAGGTCGAGATTTACTTCAATTTCGTGGGTCGTTTCGTTCCCCCTGCGTTTGGCGAAGTGGAGCTTACCCCGGAGGAATTAGAGGAAATCCGCAAGCGTGAGGAACGCAAGGACAGGCTCCACCAGAACTACTTGAAGCGGAAAGCCA
>NZ_JAFREI010000052.1:0-964 GCF_017377595.1 Faecalibacterium sp. Marseille-Q0746
CCGGATTCCCATTTTGAAATTGCAGTTCTTGAAACAAATAATGCCTCGGCTAGTTCTTCTTGTGTCAAACCTCGGCTCTTTCTTAATTCCTGAAGCTTTTCATGGAATTCCACCTCCTTCACCTCCTTTTTTATTTCACTTTTTTATTGTTAGCATAACTACTGCCTTATAAACAGTAAATAATCCGGCACTTAACAATACACCACCCACAATATCCGTAAACCAATGTACTCCGGAAATCAATCTGCCGATAACCATGAATGCAGAAAAAGCGATTGCTAGAATCGTTATGATTCTTTTCAATGTAGAACATGACATTCTTCGCTGGATCTGTTCAACCAAAGTCGGCATCACGCACAATACCAGTAGAGTCGTTGAAGAAGGATAAGAAGCCTCCATAATTCCATTGATTAAAATTGGTCTGTAATTGATTGGGATGATCTCAAAAATGAAGTATGCCAGTATCACTATAACATAATAAACTCCCAGGATAATGATATCGGGATCCACTTTGAAGAGACTTCTTCTCTTTATTAACTGAACCAGTCCAATACCTGCAAAAATCAGGCATACAACTAAAGGAATCAGACCCATCCAATCGGTAATCGTATAAATTGTCATATTAACATTTGTTAAACGATGAAACCAGCAATTGAATGTTGCAAATCCAATATTCGTTGCATTCTGCCCCAGTGGCTGCACGTCTACCATCTGGATCAAAGCTGTCCATATTGCAAACGCTATAATAAATATACCTCCTAAAAATAAAACTTGTTTTCCATTCTTTTTCATCATTATACGTCCTTTCTATATTGGTTTGTCTTTTCGACGATTTCACCTTATCAAAAAGCGTAAAATGACGCAAGAATCGCTCTTTCACATGTATGACACGATTCGTATCATCCCCACAAATGCGTGATTTTCTGTATATTTTCCTGAATACCTATTCCTACAAATTTCGATT
>NZ_JAFREI010000053.1:0-934 GCF_017377595.1 Faecalibacterium sp. Marseille-Q0746
CTTCCACCATGGCATTCATATCCCGGATGCGGTCACTGACCAGACCGTCCACACAGATCTCAAGGTCGGTCATCCACCGGGAAAAATCGGGATGTTCCAAAAGTTCACACAGCAGCCGATGATTGAATTTTCCATTCCTTAATACGTCCACTGCACCATCGCTCAGATGCAAGTCCGAAAGGACTGCATCTGGGCGTTTTTTGTTTTCCGTCACACCCAGCAGGTAATCCGTGGTCACGCCATAGAACTCAGCCAGTGTTGTCACGGCGTAAATGCTGAGGTCTGTCACATCGTCGCTCTCATATTTCGACAGTGCCGATTTGGACAGACCCGTCTGCTCTGCCAGCGTTTCCAACTTCAGATTCCGCTCCACACGCAGGTCTTTGAGCCGTTCTCCCAGTGTCAGCTTGATGTTCATGGTCGCACCTCCGATGTTTTTTGCACAGTATACCACTTCCGGCGGTTCCTGTCCATAAACGTGGAATTTTGCAGTTTCTGCACCTGTTTTCCGACATTATGGATATACGGCACAGCGGCCATCGTGATGCTATCCTATAGACAGAAAGAAAACATATTAACTCCCCAGCAGCGAACATATTAAGGGCTTCCCGCGAAAGCCCTCTGAAATATCTTTCATAACCGGACCTTGAGAACAGAATGACCGTCCGAACTGCCCAGACCGCCAAGACCTCCCATCGGGGGAGCGAGCGCCCTGCATGGGGCCGACACAGAGTCCAAAAAGATTTCCTGTCGGGAGGCAGCAAGGGAGACCGGCTTTGAACGTGGCAGGGATCAAATTGATTCGTACCAAAACCTTTGACCAAAGGAGAAATTTTGAGTTTATATCAAAAGATCAAGTCCGCCATCACCGTTCGGCAGGTGGGAGAGATGTACGGCATGGAGCCCGACCGCCATGGCATGGTGTGCTGTCCGT
>NZ_JAFREI010000054.1:0-845 GCF_017377595.1 Faecalibacterium sp. Marseille-Q0746
TGGTGGAGCATTGTCAGCAGCAGTCGAACCTTTAGGCAGGCATATCGTTGCTGCGGTCAGAGCGCTTCAAACCGAGAAACGGAGGCACTTCGGAACGCTTCAGCCCTTGCTCGTGTGCTTTTTTCAGTTTATATTCGTGCAGGGCAATGCTGTCCAGCAGATCACGCTGATTTTGGGAAGCTGCATAGTAATCAACGCCGAACCGTTTGCAGACTGCGCTGAGTTGGTCAAGCATTTCAATAGCAGTAGGGGACATTCGTTTGACTTCAATATCCATGGGAGCACCACCTTTCAGGAAAGATACGTATTGAAGAGCGAAAGCGCCGCATTGTCGGCAAGCATCAGCATGATCGGCCCGCCGGACTGTTTGGCAAAGACCCGGATCGCGCCAAAATCCCGGATATAATGTTTTGCAAGTTCATCCGTCTTAGCTTCAAAAGTGACGACGCCGTTTTTACCGGAATCAATGGAAAGCTGGATGCCGAACGCGATCATCATACGCCCGATGCCCAGATATTTTTTCTGAATGGTCAGCGTCGGGTTGCTCTCCGGGTGGCTTTCGATGTACTCAATATAAACGAACATGCTGGATTCTGTTTCGCGGTAAGCACCCAATGCTACGATTTCGCCGTTTTCGGTTTTAGCCGTGTACTTTTCCAGTGCGGGGTCACCGATGAACTCACTTGTCCAGTCGGTCTGCCAGCTTTCTTTGGTTGCAGCAAGGTCAGCGGGAGTTGACTTGTCAACCTCAATCGGAATCCTATTGCCCGTATCGGATGCTGTGACAAAATATTGCAAAGTCATAATGCCCACCTTCTTTCAGTTTTATTATAACGAAAGAACGA
>NZ_JAFREI010000055.1:0-819 GCF_017377595.1 Faecalibacterium sp. Marseille-Q0746
ACCTTGACAACCGCATGACCGTCTGCATGGGATACCCGGCGATGACCCCGCAAGGGAGAGCTGGAAAACGCCGCCGGAAGGGGGGCAGGAAAGCCATGCAGGGAGAACGGCAACCGCCATCCACTCACCTCATGTGGTCAAAATGAGCACATGAGGCGAAACGGTCGTTTATCTACTCGTTGCGGCAGGAGAAATCAATGTAGACAAATTGTCCACATTGATTCGCCGTAACCCAAAAGAAAGGACGTTTATCCACCTGTTGCAGCAGAGAAAATCCATGTGGCCAAATTGACCACATGGAAAAGCCGCAGCACCGAAGAAAGGACGTGTGCCTATGGGAAACAACTTTACCCCCGCATGGATCAAGAAAGGCTTCTTCAACGAATCCCTGTTTTGTGATGATTTTCTGAGTACCCACCAGCTGCTTTACTCGAATGGCGCATTTTTCACCCCGGAAGGCAGGGTCACGGACACCATGAACCTGCGCTGTGAAATTTTCGATATGCTACGAGACCATATCGGCGCAAATATCGCCAAACGAGTCAGCAATGTGGTAGACGTGCTGAAACTGGCGGCACAGGTGGAGGACTTCCCGCCCGTCACCGACCGCATTGCGCTGGCAAACGGCACCCTGTATCTGGATGGCACTTTTCAGGAGGGCAAGCCGGAGATCGTGCGCAACCGGCTCCCGGTCAAATATGACCCAAAAGCCCCGCAGCCCACCCATTGGCTGCGGTTTCTGTTCGACCTGCTCTACCCGGAGGACATTCCCACCGTGCAGGAGTTCATCGGCTACTGCCTGATCCCCAGTAACAAGGG
>NZ_JAFREI010000056.1:0-815 GCF_017377595.1 Faecalibacterium sp. Marseille-Q0746
CGATTTGTCATAA
The DNA here is from genome assembly GCF_017377595.1 of Faecalibacterium sp. Marseille-Q0746. NCBI lineage: Bacteria > Bacillati > Bacillota > Clostridia > Eubacteriales > Oscillospiraceae > Faecalibacterium > Faecalibacterium sp. Marseille-Q0746. Next base: position 14 of record NZ_JAFREI010000056.1, read on the forward strand.
TCATTCTATCATACCGTTATGAATAAATCATCTCATGCAAAACAATTTCTTCTGCCCGGTTGTGGATATTATTGCACCGCTGCACCCATTCCATTTGACGGGTACGCTTCAAGTCCTCGGTCACGCCCTCGGCAGCTTTCATCTGCTCCATGATAGTGTCTAACCGTTCCTGTGCCTGTTCGTTCAGGTCTGCAAGATATGTCCACAATTCTCCGGTCAGTATCAATGTGTTCAATCTGGCTGGGTGGACTTCTCTTAAATATTCCCGGTGCATCCGTCCATACTTTCCGATGGGGCGGCGTTCTTCCGACAGTTTCAAGTCCGGGATGTAGTAATCTCCGACAAGGATATAATCAATTCCGTTTTCCGTTATTCTTGGTTTCAATTCGCTCATGTTCCTTACCTCCTGTGGAAGCAGGCTCGTCTGGTACTAACTCAATCACATCGGTAATCTCACAATTCAGCGTTTCACAGATACGGGCTAATGTGTCCATGCTGATGTGCTTTCCCTCTTTGCTCATGTTGGCAATCATATTCGTTGTCATACCAGCGGCAAGCCTTAAATCTTCTTTTCTCATATCACGCTCTAACAGTGTGTGCCAGAGTGGTTTATAGCTGATGTGCATATTGTTTTCCTGCCTTTCTACCCATACCACCGGGGCGGCTGCCCCGGCAGGAACTTTTCTCTTATTATAACACCAATCTTGTGTAATCACAATTTATTCTTGTATCCTGCCGCTGATACCGTCTGGATTGTGCTTTTCCTTTCTTTTTGTTCCCTTTAATTAGCCATAAACTGCTT
>NZ_JAFREI010000057.1:0-802 GCF_017377595.1 Faecalibacterium sp. Marseille-Q0746
ACGCTTATACACTACCAGCTATAATAAACCGCAAGGACAGCAATTTGATGATACTGCTGTCCTTTCTTTTATAAAATTGCAGTACACATAAAAAAGCTGTAAAATGATAAATATATTTGTCCTTGTAACATTTCACGGACATTTGCCTGTTATACTATCTGCAAAAAGCAAAGGAAGTGAGGATATGAAGCAGATTTTAATTGTCGAGGACGACAGTTTTTTGAATAAGATGTTAGCCTATAACCTGACCGCAGACGGCTACGGCGTGACTTCTACTCTAAATGCCAGAACCGCAGCCGACGCCATCCGCCAGCGGGAATTTGATTTAGTGCTGCTGGACATCAACCTGCCGGACGGCAATGGTTTTGAGCTGTGCAAGCTGATAAAGCCCCAGCACCCGGACACCATCGTGATTTTCCTGACCGCCAACGATCAGGAGAGCGACCAGATACGGGGCTATGAGGTGGGCGCGGTGGACTACATCACAAAGCCCTTTGTGATCGGGGCCTTGCAGCGAAAAATCAAAGCCATGTTCGCCATGCTGGAACACCACAAACCGGCCAAGGACATTTACGACGACGGGCGGCTGTTTCTGGACTTCTCGGAGCAGACGGCTTCCTTAAATGGCAAGCCCCTGACCCTATCCCCGATGGAGTACAAAATGCTGAACCTGTTCCGCAAAAATCCCCGGCAAGTGCTGACCCGTGGGCAGCTTTTGGAAAAGCTGTGGGATATAGACGAGAGGTTTGTGGACGAACACACCCTGACAACCTCCATCAGCCGGATTCGCAGCAAGATTGAA